>JAEYNQ010000272.1 GCA_023412455.1 Bacillota bacterium | reverse complement strand
CTCTAATCTCCTTCATTTTTATTAATGAACAAATCGCTCTATAATTCAATAATGAATAGTAGAGCGATTAAAAATCTTATTATGCATTAACACGTATAGGTAATATTAAATATTTATAGTGTTCTCCTTCTTGAGGCTTAATGATACATGGTGTTAAAGAAGATATAAAATTAATATATACTTTATCATCATCTATTACCTTAAGAGCATCTATAAGGTATCTAGGGTTAAAAGCTATAACTAGTTCCTTTCCTTCAAGAACTACATCCATTTCTTCTCTAGCTGTACCTAACTCTGTATTAGAGGTAATAATCATTTTATCACCATCTATTTGAATTTTTATAGGATTTTTCTTTCCTTCTCTAGAAATAAGAGCTGCACGTTCAATACACATTAGAAAGTTTTTTCTGTCAATGAGTATTTTAGTTTCATAATCAGGTGAGAAAACTTGCTCATATTTCAAAAATTCTCCTTCTAATAAACGAGAAACCACTTTACTATCTCCTAAATCAAAAAGGACGTGCTTATCTCCAAAATAAATATCTAATTCTTCATCTTCTTCGCTTGATAATATTTTATTTATTTCAATAAGTGTCTTTCCTGGAATGACAACTTCTATTTCTTCATTCTCATTTGAGAGTGGAGTTTGTCTATAAGAAATACGATAACCATCTACAGAAACAATATTTAAGTTTCTATCTTTTATTTGAACCATCTCACCTGTAAGAATTGGTCTTGTTTCATCTTGTGCTACGGAAAAAATAGTCTGACGAATCATATCTTTTAAAGTAAGCTGGTTTATCTTACAACAATGTATCTTTTCAACATTGGGTAACTCTGGAAAATCCTTTCCAGATTGTCCAGCTATTTGAAATTTAGATTTTTCACTAATAATACTGGTCATATAGTTACTATCACATGAAATCTCAATGATTTCTCCTGGCATTTTACGGATAATTTCCGAAAAAATTCGAGCTTCTAAAGCCACAAATCCATCTGTTGTTACTTCAGCATCAATGGTACTTTCTATTCCTAATTCAAGATTGTTACCTGTTAAAGTAAGCTTACCTTCATGAGCTTGAAGTAAGATACATTCAAGTATAGGTAAAGTGGTTTTAGTTGAGCAAGCCTTTAAGACATTATTGATACTATTCAACAAAAGATCTTGCCTACAATTTATATGCATGTGGATATCTCCCTTCTGTAAAACAAATGATAATAATTAAAGTTAATTTAGCAATTATAGTAATAAGTGCTGTGGGTAGTGGGGATAACCCCTCTAACACTAGTAAAGAGTAAAAAAATAACATGTATATATTCTTGTGGATTAGCTAAATAAAAACTTTAAACTTATCCACATTACTAACATTAGCAATTTATTAAAAAAATAATCCACAAACAGTTCACTTTAAGTCCACATGAATATACACATACCTATTTAGATGTAATTTTAGATTCTAATTCATTGATAATCTGAGAGAGTTCGATATCCGTTTGTAAGTCACGAGAGATTTTTTCAAAACCATGGATGATGGTAGTATGGTCTCTTCCACCAAATTTCTCCCCGATTTTGGGTAGGGATAAATCAGTAAGCTTCCTACATAGATACATAGCGATTTGACGAGGATAAGCAATATTACGAGTACGCTTTGAAGAACGTAATTCTTCAGGTTTTAAATGAAAGTATCCGGCAACAGTATCTTGAATATAATCAGCTGTAATGATTTTAGGCTTGTCCTTAGAAATAAGATCTTTAAGTGCCTCATTGGCCAATTCTACAGTAATGGGTTTATTTGTGAGAGAAGAAAAGGCTAAAATACGATTAAGAGCTCCTTCTAGTTCACGAATATTAGATATAACTGTTTTGGCAATAAAAAGAAGAACTTCTTCTGGAACAGAAAGGCTTTCTATTTCAGCTTTTTTACGTAAGATAGCGATTCTAGTTTCTAAATCAGGGCTTTGAATATCTGCAATAAGTCCCCACTCAAAACGAGAACGTAACCTATCTTCTAATGTTTCAATCTCTTTAGGTGGTCTATCACTTGAGATAATAATTTGTTTATTAGCTTCATGAAGAGTATTAAAGGTATGAAAGAACTCTTCTTGTGTACGTTCTTTACCTGCAATGAATTGTATATCATCTATTAAAAGAACATCGATATTTCTGTACTTATTACGGAAGCTTTCATTTTTGTCATCACGGATAGAGTTAATTAATTCATTGGTAAATTTTTCAGATGAAGCATAGATGACTTTAGCGTTAGGATTTTGAGCAAGTATATAGTGGGCAATGGAATGCATAAGATGGGTTTTTCCTAATCCAACACCTCCATATAAAAAGAGAGGATTGTAAGCTCTTGCAGGAGCTTCTGCAACAGCTAAAGCTGCAGCGTGAGCCATCCTATTACTGTTTCCAACTACAAAACTATCAAAAACATATCGAGGATTAAGGTTACTAGGAATATTAAGCGGGTCCTGTAGTTGATCTGATTTTTTTATATTCTTTTTTTCAATATTACTTTGTTCATTAGGAAGTACAAACTTAATAATGTATTCTTTATTTAAAATTTGTAGGGCACTATTTTTTATGAGTTCTAGATATCTTGTATTAAGAATCTCTTTAGTGAATTCGTTTTTTACACCTATTGTAAGGGTTGAATTATCCATATCAATAAGCGCTGTCTCTTTGAACCAAGTACTAAAACTTACACTGGATGTTTCTAGTTCAATAATATTGAGAATGGCCTCCCAATGTTTATCATACAGCGATACCATTATTTATCCTCCTAAGTAAACAATTTATTAACAGGTTATTCAAGTATAGTCAACATGTGAATAATTTAATCAACATGTATGGTAAAATTTAAATAAAATTAAAGATGAGATATAGACATAAACAAGTTGTGGATAAAATTATAAAGATCTCAAAAAAACTAAAATAAGCATAAAATGAGCAAAAAAAAGAGAAAAAATAAAAGTTATACACAAGGTTATCAACAGAATGTGAATAACTTCTTATAATTAACAACTTATCTACAGATAAATTTATAATATCAAATTACCTGTGGAAAAGCAACTGTTATACATAAATATCCACAGACAGAAAAGATAAAAAAAATGTGGATATCTTTGTATAATAAGTATAGATAAATAAGATTTTATATAAATAAGGACAATATGTTTAAGAGGTGATTTCCAGTATTTATCATAGAGGTTAAATTGTAAGTAAAGCTTGACGGTCATGAATAAATCTTCTATACTATGCGTAGTGCTTATTTATTTTTTTAGTTGTGTGTAAATATTTATTTTTTAATGACCCAGTATAGTATACTGACTTGTCATTAGTTGTGTGCATATTGTGTAACTACTTTATTAATTAAGGAGGTGCACACTATGAAAATGACTTTTCAACCAAAGAAACGTCAAAGAAGTAAAGAACATGGTTTTCGTAAAAGAATGAGAACTAAAAATGGTAGAGCGGTACTCGCTAGAAGAAGAGCAAAAGGTAGAAAAAAATTAACAGCATAGAACAAGGCCGCATTTGTGGCCTTGTTTTGCCTTATATGAATTTAGGAGTATAGCTAATGAAGTATGCAGAATCACTAAAAAAAAATTTTGAATTTAGAGCAGTCTATAGAAAAGGAAAGTCTTTTGGCAATAAGTATTTAGTTGTTTATAAGTATAGGAATAATAAAAATATAAATAGGCTAGGCATATCTGTAAGTAAAAAAGTTGGAAATAGCGTAATTAGGAGTCGAGTGACTCGATTAATAAGAGAAAGTTATCGCTTGAATGAAGAAGTTATTGAAAAAGAAGGATGGGATTTTGTTATTGTGGCTAGAAGTGCAGCCAATGGGGCCAGTTATGAACAAATTTCTGCTGCGCTTCTATATTTATTAAAACAACATAAAGTTCTTCTATAATTAATTTTATATTTTATGTATAAGTGGATGAGAGTATGATATAATTTGCTGTAGAAAGGATATGTAACATGAAGGATTTGCCCAAAATTGTGGCGTTAAAAATGATTAGGTTTTATCAGAGAGCAATTTCACCAATGCTTGGAAAAAACTGTAGATTTATTCCCACATGTTCGCAATATACTTATGAAGCAATACAAGTTCACGGCTTTTTGAAGGGTTTTTTATTAGGGGTTATACGTATTTCAAAGTGTCATCCATTTCATAAAATAATGTATGATCCTGTTCCTGAAAAAAAGTATAAATAGATAGTCAATATAATTAGGAGGAAAAGAATGGGAATTATCAATAATTTTTTTGGTGCAATTCTTAACTTTATATTTGATGGAGTGGCAGCAGTTTCACCAGTATACACGTTAGGTATTGCTATTATCATTTTTACTTTAGTTGCTAGATTATTATTAACACCATTTCAATTATCATCTCAGCGTACTTCGCGAGGAATGAGTAGACTACAGCCAGAGATGCAAAGGCTTCAGAAAAAATACCAGAATAAAAAAGACCAAGCATCTCAAATGGAATATAGTAAAGAAATGCAAGCTTTATATAAAAAATATAAGATTAATCCTTTAGCAGGATGCTTACCATTGCTTATTCAGTTTCCAATTATCATGGCTCTTTTTAATGTATTACGTGAGCCTGCTAAATATATTACAAAGTTAGGTAATGAATATACTTTAGTTGCACAAACTATTATAGATAAGGTAGATAATTATAAAGGTTTATTAGAAGGATTTAAAGAAGCTGTTAAAGTAAATGCTCGTGTAGACTTTGATTTAGGACAAGTTGATGGACTATCTCAATTCTTAAGTCACTTAAATTCTAATCAATGGAGTGAGTTTTTAAATAATGTAGGAAAGGATACACAACCTGTTTTAGAAAATGCCTTAACAGTAAAGCAAAATTTTGAAAACTTTTTAGGTGTAAACCTTGTAGATACACCTCAACTTTTAATAAATAGTGGTATGTGGTTAGCTCTCTTAGTACCACTTATTGCGGGTGCATCTACTTATATTTTCTCAAAGATTACTATGGCTAGTAGTATGGCCACTCAACAAGCAGCTGCTAATGGTTCTACTCAAGGTAACCCAACAGATTCTATGATGAAAGCAATGAATATTATGATGCCAATTATGACTGGATTCTTTGCATACACTATGCCAATAGGCTTAGCATTATATTGGATTGCAGGTAATGTCATTATGGTAGGCCAGCAGTGGGTAGTTAATAAAATTGTTGAGAAGCAGGAAGAGAAATTAGAAGAACAACTTAAAAAAGAACGGGAAGCAGAACTAGCCCAAAAGAAAATTGTAAAGAAAAAAGTTATAAAAAAAGTTCCAGTACAAAAATCAGTGCAAGCCGAAGTAAAGCAGGAGCAAGGTAAAACTGTAATGACTAAAAAAGTTATAAAAAAGGTACCTATACAAAAACTTAATAATGACACAGAGCAAACAACAAGTTTAGACAGTAAAGAATCGGACCAAAAGGAGTAAGTATACCAAAAACCTGGGGGTGTTGATATGAATTTTGTTGAAAAAGTTGGAAGAACTATTGAAGATGCAATTACAGAGGCTTGTATTGATCTAGGTGCTAGTAGAGATGAAGTGGATGTTGAAGTCATCTCAAAAGGATCAAAAGGGTTATTAGGTTTTGGAGCTAAAGATGCTAAAGTAAGGGTTTATATTAAAGATATAGTTAAAGAAGATAGTTCTGAAATTGAAGATAAACCTCAACAAGATTTAATTAAAGAAGTGAAAAGCATAAAAAAAGAGGTTCCTCAAAAAGAGTTTAAGAAGGAAATTAAAAAAGAGCTTAAGAAAGACTCTGAAGATTTTGTTATAGCAACGCCTGAGGAACTAGATGAAGTGACAGGATATGCCATTCGTTTTTTAGAGAAGCTTTTCAAAGAAATGTCTATAGATGCTACAATAACAAGTAAGATTGTAAATAGCAATCGAATTAGTATTAGCATATCAGGGAGTAATATGGGTATTATAATAGGTAAGAGAGGGGAAACCCTTGATGCTATTCAATATATCGTTAATATAGTTGCTAATAAGCATAGAGAAGAATATATTAAGATAATGATTGATACTGAAAACTATAGAGAAAGAAGAGAAGAAACTCTTCGTAAATTAGCTTATAAGTTAAGTAAGAAGGTACAGCAGACCAAAAAGCCTATTATTTTAGAACCTATGAATCCTTATGATAGAAGAATTATTCATTCAGCACTACAAGAGAGTAGGGTTGTAAAAACACATAGTGAAGGAAAAGAACCGTTTAGACGAGTAGTTATTAGCCCAGCATATCAAAATAAATCATACAGATAAAACCCAGTTTCATTACTGGGTTTTTTTTAAAGAAAGGATGAAAATCATGTTATTCGAAGATACTATAGCAGCTATTTCAACACCTATTGGAGTAGGTGGAATAGGTATTATAAGAGTAAGTGGTAGAGATAGTATTGCAATAGTGGAAAAATGTTTCAGGGCTGCTGGTAAAAAGAAGCTTGCAGATACGGAAACCCATACAATTAATTATGGACACATAGTTAATTGTGAAGGTAAAGTATTAGATGAAGTATTGGTTATGTTAATGAGAGCACCTAGGACTTTTACACGAGAGGATATTATTGAAATTAATTGTCATGGGGGGCCTGTTCCACTTAATGCAGTTTTAATGGAAATTATTAGGAATGGTGCCAGGCTTGCTGAAAATGGTGAATTTACTAAAAGAGCTTTCTTAAATGGGCGTATTGATTTGGCTCAAGTAGAGGCTATTATGGATATTATAGAGTCAAAAACAGAATTATCTCTCTCTCAAGCTGTAGGCCAGTTAGAAGGAAGGTTATCTAATAAAATTAAGGAATATCAAGATAAACTCATACAAATTATTGCACGTATTGAAGTTTCTATAGATTATCCGGAATATGATCAAGATGAACCAATAACAAGTGATTTTGATATGGAACTTAGAAGTTTAGCAGAAGAGCTTAATGAGTTACTAGCTACAGCAGAGACAGGTAAGATGATTAGGGAAGGTGTAAAAACAGCTATTGTTGGTAGACCTAATGTAGGAAAGTCCTCTTTATTAAATGCATTATTAGAGGAGAATAAGGCTATTGTTACAGATATACCTGGAACAACAAGAGATATTGTTGAAGCCTATTTGAATATAGAGGGTATTCCATTTTTACTGCTAGATACAGCTGGTATTAGAGAAACAGATGATATAGTGGAAAAAATTGGTGTAGAGAAATCAAAGCATTCTATTGAAGAGGCAGATATTGTATTAATGCTAATTGATAGTAATAGTGGTATAGTAGATAAGGATATAGAGATTTTAGAACAAGTAAGGAATAAAAAGATACTCTATGTTTGTACCAAAAATGACTTAGGTAATACTATTTCCCAAGAAATATTTAGTAAGTATTTGAGAAATGGTTCAATAGTTCATATTTCATCTAAAACACAATATGGACTAGATGACTTAAAACAAAAAATGAAGCAATTCGTGATAAAGGGTGATACATCCATTAAAGGGGATGTAACTTTGTCTAATAACAGACAAAAACAAGCATTAATTAATGCCATTAATAGCTTAAATAAAGTAATTGAAGCTATTGAAATGGGAATGCCAGAGGATTGTCTAGCTATTGACCTTCATGACACTTATGGGCATTTAGGAATGATTATAGGTGAAGCATTAAAGGACGAAATAATTAATCAATTGTTTAGTAGATTTTGTTTAGGAAAGTAGGCGATAAATATGACTTATACTGCAGAAAAAATTGATATTGCAGTAATAGGAGGAGGACATGCTGGCTCAGAGGCAGCACTTGCTGCTGCTAGGATGGGACATAAGACGATTATGTTTACCATGTCATTAGATAGTATTGCTATGATGCCTTGTAATCCTAATGTAGGAGGTACGTCAAAGGGGCATCTAGTAAGAGAGATCGATGCATTAGGTGGTGAAATGGGGAGGAATATAGACAAAACTTATATTCAATCTCGTATGTTAAATACTGCAAAAGGACCTGCTGTTCATTCTCTTAGAGCACAGGCAGATAAGGTAAAGTATACTCAGTCCATGAAGCATGTATTAGAAAACACCTCAAATCTATCCATTAGACAGCAGGAAATTGTGGATATTAAAATAGAAGATCATAAAGTGAAAGGTGTTATTACTCATACGGGTGCATTTTATGAATGTAAGGCTGTCATTCTGGCAGGAGGGACGTATATTCGCTCCAGATGTTTAACAGGTGAATGTATTGAGTATACAGGACCAAATGGCTTAAAAACATCCAACGCTCTTAGTGAGTCTTTAAAAGCTCATGGTATAGAATTAAGAAGATTTAAGACAGGAACACCAGCCCGTGTTGATGCAAGAACTATTGATTTTAGTCAAATGGAGCCTCAGCATGGAGATGAATCCATAGTACCATTTTCCTTTGAAAATAAAGAAGCAGATATTAAGAGAAAGCAGTACCCTTGTTATTTAGCTTATACAACAGAGGAGACTCACCAAATTATTCGTGATAATTTGCATCGTTCACCACTCTATGCGGGTGTTATCGAAGGGACTGGCCCTAGATATTGTCCATCAATTGAAGATAAGGTTGTACGTTTTGCAGATAAACCTCGTCATCAGATTTTCATTGAGCCAGAAGGTGAAGATACAACAGAAATGTATGTACAAGGTATGAGTTCTTCTTTACCAGAAGAAGTTCAATTAAAGATGTTACGTTCTATAAAGGGAATGGAAAATGTGGAAGTGATGCGTACAGGATATGCTATAGAATATGATTGCATTAATCCACTTCAGTTGAAACATTCTTTAGAGTTTAAAAATATAGAAGGTTTCTTTAGTGCAGGCCAGATGAATGGTAGCTCTGGATATGAGGAAGCAGCAGCTCAAGGTCTGGTAGCTGGTATTAATGCATCACTTAAAGTATCAGGTAAAGAACCTATGATTATCGACCGGTCAGAAGGTTATATTGGCGTATTAATTGATGACTTGGTTACAAAAGGAACTAAAGAACCTTATCGTATGATGACATCACGAGCCGAATATAGGCTTCTTTTAAGACAAGATAATGCTGACTTAAGATTAACAGAAAAGGGCTATGAAGTTGGTTTGATAAGTGTAGGAAGATATGAGAGCTTTATGGCAAAGCGTCAAGCGATAGAAGAAGAGCTTGAAAGATTAAAGAAGGTATATGTAGGAACAAGTGAAAAGGTTCAACAAATACTTGAAGCTAAAGGCAGTACACTCCTTCGTTCAGGAATAGCCTTATCTGAATTATTAAAGAGACCTGAGCTGGAGTATAGTGATTTTGATGAAGTAGATACAGAAAGGCCAAATCTTGATAAGGATATTATCAATCAAGTAATGATTGAGTTAAAATATGAAGGATATATATCTAGACAGCTTAAACAAGTAGAGCAATTTAAGCGCCTAGAACGTAAATTAATACCTTTAGATATTGATTATAATGAGGTATCTAGCTTGAGGTTAGAAGCTAAACAGAAGCTTGAGCAAATCAAGCCTATTTCTATAGGTCAAGCGTCACGAATATCAGGAGTGTCCCCAGCTGATATTTCTATGTTATTAGTTTATCTAGAACAGAAAAGAAGAAATAAAAAAGAAGATGTAGAATCGGAAGAGGATTAAAAGATGGAAGAAAGAGAGTTATTAAGTAAAGGAGCAACAATATTAGGTTTAAGTTTAAGTGAAGAGCAAATTAATCAATTACTAAGGTATAAAGAACTCCTTTTAGAGTGGAATCAGAAGCTAAATCTTACGGCTATAACTGATCATAAGGAAATTATCACAAAGCATTTTTTAGATTGTTTAACAATTAATCAAGCAGTAAGGTTAGAAGAAGTAAATTCACTTGTTGATATCGGCACAGGGGCAGGTTTTCCAGGATTAGTTATAAAGATCGCTTATCCCCATATAGATATTACTTTAGTTGATTCTCTCAATAAACGCCTCAATTTTTTAAATGAGGTAATCAAAGAGTTGAAGTTAGAAAAAGTGAGATGCATACATTCTAGAGCTGAGGATCTAGGTAAGCGACAGGAGTATAGAGAAGTGTTTGATATGTGTGCCTCTCGAGCAGTAGCTAATCTTGCAGTTTTAAGTGAGTATACATTACCTTTTGTAAGGCAAGGTGGATATTTAATTGCTTTAAAAGGTCAAAAACTAGATGAAGAAATCGAACAGGGAGAGAAGGCAATCCATATCCTTGGAGGAAAATTAGAGGAGATAATAGATGCTCAAGTTCCTTTTACCGACTTAAATCATCGCATTGCAAAAATCTTAAAAGTAAAGAGGACAGGACGACACTATCCGAGAAAAGCAGGAGAGCCTACTAAAAATCCATTGGGAACTTAAATGAGTGGTTAATAATTTTCTTGTATTATGGTTTTTAGGACCAATATATGGTATAATTTAATTTAGCGAGAATCGTTGAATTAGAGGGGAGCAGTATAAGATGCAAAAAGAGTTAAAGATAGAGTTAGTTCCTATAGGACTTGTAAAGCCTAATCCATATCAACCTAGAAAAGTATTTTCAGATGACACGTTACAAGAGCTGGCTAATTCTATTTTGGAACATGGGCTCATGCAACCAATTACTGTGAGGGCTATCGGAAATTTTTATGAACTTATCGCAGGTGAGAGACGATTAAAAGCATCTAAATTGGCAGGATTAGAGACTATTCCAGCTGTTATTATAGAAGTAACAACTAAGGATAGTGCAGTATTGGCCTTGATAGAAAATTTACAAAGAGAAAATCTTAACTTTCTAGAAGAGAGTCAGGCATACTTTAACGTTATGCAAGATTATGGATATACACAGCAAGAATTAGCTAATACATTGGGAAAGAATCAATCTACAGTAGCTAATAAGTTGAGAGTTTTAAAATTGTCTCCAGCTGTTCAAAAAGTATTAGTGGAAAATAGCTTAACAGAAAGGCATGCTAGGGCTTTATTAAAATTACCAAATGAAGAAATGCATTTAGTAGCTTTAGAAAAGATAGTAAAGCAGGATCTAAACGTTAAACGTACAGAACAGCTTATAGAGCAAATGTTGGTAGATTTAACAAAAGAAGAAATGATCAAGCACAAAGCCAATCAGAAGGTGAAGTCTTATATTAAAGATATTAGACTTGTTACTAATACTATTACCCAAGCTGTAGATATGATACAGAAAGCTGGAATAGATGCAAAGTATACGATGAAAGAGCAACAAGATGGTTATGAAATAAGAATCAAAATACCTATAAACTAATAAAAGGCAGCTCAGTTTATTCTAGCTGCCTTTTATTATGTTAACTACTTGTTGTAGTGATTTAGTAAGCTATGCTAGAAGATAATAAATAGAAGCAAACAAGATCAAATAAGTCTATAAATCATAGCTTGATATAGAGATAATAATTATGTACAATATGAATAGATTTGCATATGAAGGAGAAGAGGCAATGAATAATTTTAAAATAGAAGTTGCAAAGTTGCTTAGTAGTAAAATTGATTGTTTAAGTCAAGAAGATATATATAGTATGTTGGAGGTTCCAACTAATACTGAAATGGGAGATTTTGCTTTTCCTTGTTTTAAGCTAGCCAAAGAGCTAAAAAAAGCGCCTCAGGTTATTGCTAAAGAAATTAAAGATAACTTAGAGGAAAGTGAGATTATCGATAAAGTTGAGAATGTTAATGCATACATCAACTTTTTTTTGAATAAAAGTACTTTAGTAAAGGATATATTAGATACTGTACTTCTAGAAAGAGAGAATTATGGGATTAAGAAATCAAAGGAGCTAGGAAATATAGTTATTGATTATTCTTCACCTAATATTGCAAAACCTTTTCATGTAGGGCATCTTCGCTCTACTGTTATAGGAAATAGTTTATATCGTATTTATGAGGCATTAGGATATAAATGTGTAGGAGTTAATCATTTAGGGGATTGGGGTACTCAATTTGGTAAACTGATTGTTGCCTATAAAAAATACTCTAGTAAGCAGAAAGTTGAAGAGGAGGGAATCTCCGAATTATTGAGAATCTATGTTTTGTTCCATGAAGAAGCTAAAAAATATCCAGAGATGGATCAAGAGGCAAGAGATTACTTTACAAAGATGGAAAACGGAGATGAGGAAGCGCTGGCATTATGGAATTGGTTTAAAAGTGTCAGTTTAAGGGAATTTGAACGTGTATATCAGATGTTAGGTGTTCAATTTGATAGTTACAACGGCGAAGCCTTCTATAATGATAAAATGGACGAAGTTATAAAGGAACTGGAGGAAAAGGGATTAATTGAAGTTAGCGATGGAGCTAAAATCGTTCGATTAGATGATGATAATATGCCACCTTGCTTAATTACTAAGAATGATGGTAGTTCACTTTATGCTACACGAGATATTACAGCTGCTAAATACCGTAAAGAAACCTATGATTTTAAAAAATGTATTATTGTTACGGCATTACAGCAGAATCTACATTTTGCACAATTCTTTAAGGTAATAGAAAAGATGGGATACGACTGGTCTAAGGATTTAGTACATGTACCATTTGGAATGGTAAGTATGGAAGGTGGAAAACTTTCTACACGTTCTGGAAATGTTATTTTTTTAGAGGATATTCTTAATGAATCTATAGAAAAAACAAAGAAGGTAATTGAAGAAAAAAATCCTGATCTACCAAACAAGGAAGAAGTAGCTAGACAGGTGGGAATTGGGGCTGTTATTTTTGATGATATGTATAATAATATTATCAAAGATATTCAGTTTTCATGGGAACGTGTATTGAATTTTGACGGTGAGACAGGGCCTTATGTACAGTATACTCATGCTAGAGCATGTAGTGTATTAAAGAAGGCTAATTTGAAGTTAGATAATCTTCCTCAATTCAATATAGATTATCATATCCTAGTAGATGAGGCATCAATTGGAGTAATTAAGCAGCTAGCTATCTTTGGACAAGTTATACAGGAATCAGCTAATAAATACGAGCCTTCCTATATTGCCCGTTATGCTGTGGACTTAGCTCAGACTTTTAATAAGTTTTACCATGATAATGCTATTTTAGTAGAAGAGCAGGAGATCAGAGAATCTAGGCTTGCTATCGTCGCTGCAGTTAAATATGTATTGAAAAATGCATTATTCTTATTGGGAATTGATGCACCTAGTCAAATGTAGAGAATCTAAAAAAGTGGGTATCTTAAGCACTTAAGTTAGAGTAGATAATAGGTTTATTAATTATTTCTGACAAGTAAGTAGGCTTATAGATGCCCGTTTTTTAATTTTCTACTAATGGAGCAATTAATGAGTTATAATTAGGTTTTTATTATAGTAGTGTATATTGATTGAATCGTGACAGTAGAATAAATTTCTTGTGGCATACACATAATTTATTTATGTGACAAGAATAAAATATTATTATTATATTTATGTATAAGAGGGTTAAGAGATGAATAAGAATGCGGTTTTATTATATAATGCATATTCTGGCCACAAAGAAGTAGTACCTAATTTAGACTATATTGCTGCCCGTATACAAGATATGGGTTGTAATCTTCAAATTTTCCGCAGCCAGGGGAAGGGTTCAATAGAGAAATATATTATGGAGAGTATAAATCCAAATACTACTCAAATGATTATTATATCTGGTGGAGATGGTACAATTAATGAATGTGTTCAAGGAATGGTAAGAGGTAATCTGGCTCATATTCCATTAGGAATACTTCCGTTAGGGACGGCTAATGACTTTGCCAATTCATTAGGAATACCAAATAATCTTTCTCAAGCTTTAGATATTATTGAAAGTAGATATTATGAATTAGTTGATATAGGTAATGTAAATGATAATTATTTTGTGAATGTATGTAATATGGGTGCTTTTAGCCAGGTTTCACATGAAGTAGATACTGATCTTAAGAATAAATTTGGTAAGTTAGCCTACTATGTTAAGGGTTTTGATGTTATTCAAAATTATGAGGATATGGATTTAGAAATAGTTTCGGACGATAAACGTTATAGCGGCAAGTTTTTTTTAGTACTTATATTTAATGGTAGAGGTGCAGGTGGTTTTATGAAATTAGCCAAGGATGCCAGTCTTTTCGACGGTCTTTTTGATGTGGTCTGTTTTAAAAACCTAGCTTTTCAAGACATGCCATTATTATTTTTAAAAGTTATTCAGGGAGAGCATCTAGAAAATCCTAATGTCCTTTACTTTCAAACGAAGAATTTGACTATTAGTAGTCAAAAAGGTGTACAATACTGTACAGATGTAGATGGCGAAAAAGGTCCTTTATTGCCATTAAATATTTCTGTTATACCTAGAGCTATGAAAATATTTATACCAAATAGGGAAGAAACTGTATAATTTATAAAGAAGCATTGCTTAACTAATAATTAAGTAGTGCTTTTTTGTTCCACGTGGAACAAATTATAGATTATAAAGAGTCCTTTATGAGACAAAATAAAAGAGAAACAATATAAAATAGTTTATATGAAAAGATGAATATGATATACTCTAATTAAAATGAAACTTAAAAGGAGAGTATAATGGGAAAAATAATTGCAGTTGTTAATCAAAAGGGAGGCGTGGGTAAGACAACCACAGTTATCAATTTAGCAGCGGCATTAATAGAAGCTAATTATAAAGTGCTTATTGTTGATATAGATCCTCAAGGAAACGCAACGAGTGGGTGTGGATTACAAAAAAGCCAACAACAGACTATATATGATATACTTATTAATGAAGCAGATATCAAGGAAGTAATAAAGACTTCACCTAATGAAAACATAGATATTATTGCATCTAATATGAATTTAGCTGGTACAGAAGTGGAGTTAATTAATACAAAAAGACGAGAATTTATATTAAAAGAACAACTAGATAAAGTAAAAGACAACTATGACTATATATTCATAGATTGTCCTCCTGCAGTAAATATATTAACTATTAATGCCTTAACAGCAGCAAATACAGTGTTAATACCTATGCAATGTGAATATTATGCTTTAGAAGGCTTATCCCAATTAGTCCAAACTATTGGATTGGTTAAAAAGAGTACAAATACTAAATTAGTACTAGAAGGTATAGTATTTACCATGTATGATACCCGTACTAACTTATCTAATCAAGTAGTTAAAGAGGTGGAGGCTCATTTTAGTAATCATGTTTATGAGACTAAAATTACAAGAAGCGTAAGATTAAGTGAAGCACCCAGTTTTGGAATGTCTTGTATTACTTATGATAGTAAATCAAGGGGTGCAGAGCAATATAGACAGCTAAGCAAAGAATTCATAGAAAGGAATAGCTAAAATGAAATCAAGAGGACTAGGAAAAGGATTAAATGCACTTTTATCAGATGAAGCATTAAATGTAGGACGAGAAGGAAGTGTAGGGGTACAAGTAGTTGATATAAATGATGTAGAACCTAACTTTGGACAGCCTCGAAAAAAATTTAGCCAAGAAGAATTGCAAGAATTAAGTACTTCTATTAGAGAACATGGTATATTACAACCACTCATTGTAAGAGAAAAGAATGGCAAGTATGAAATTGTAGCAGGAGAAAGAAGATATAGAGCAGCAAGAATAGCAGAGTTAAATGAAATACCTATTATAATTAAGGAATTTGATGATAAACAAACGTTAGAAATTGCATTAATTGAGAATATCCAAAGAGAAGATTTAAATGCAATGGAGCTTGCATGTGCTTATAATCTATTAATGGAAAGATACGATTTGAACCAGGAAGAAGTAGCAGATAAAGTAGGAAAGAGTAGATCTTCAGTAGCTAACATATTAAGATTAATGAATTTAACTCCATATGTACAAGAAAAATTAAGAGAAGATGTGATTAGCTTTGGACATGCAAGGGCAATACTTTCAATAAAGGACATCCAGGCACAAAAACAACTAGTGGATTATATAATAGCACAGCAGTTAAGTGTAAGGGAAACAGAAAAATATATTCAAGGCTTAATGAAAGAGAAAGTAGATAAGAAGGAGAAAAAAGAAGTTAATAATCCTTTTTATAGAGAAATACAAGAAAGTTTACAAAGAAGTTTAGGTACAAAAGTCACTATTTCAAAGGGAAACAAGAAAGGTAAAATAGAAATAGAATATTATTCAGATGATGAATTAGAAAGAATAATTAGCTTAATGAATGTAAATAAATAGAGAAAAAGAAGGGCAAAAAAATGCAAGAGATTATAGGAATATTAAATAGTTACTTAGTTTATATTGTAGTAGGACTAACATTACTTGTTACGTTAATGTTTGTATTACTTATAGCTTATATAATAAAGATAAAAAAAATTCAACGTCGGTATGAAAAATTCATGTCTAAGGATGAGGTGGATTTAGAAGAATTATTGGTACAATATACGAAAAAGCTAAATATACTCCTTCAAAACGAAAAGGAAATGATGACAAGTATCAAACAAATGGAAGAGAGTATGGCACTATGTATACAAAAGGTTGGAGTTGTAAGATATAATGCTATAGCCAATACAGGAGCAGACTTATCTTTTACAGTAGCCATGTTAGATAGTCAAAATAATGGTTTCGTATTAAATGGTATTTATAGTAGGGATGGTTCTTATACTTATGCTAAACCTATTCAAGGGGGGAAAAGTACTTATAATTTATCAGATGAAGAAAAAGAGGCCATTAATAAAGCTATTAATCAAAAAAGTATGTAGCCTATAGGCTACATACTTTTTTGATAAGTAAATAATAAAAGAATAAATAAGAGCTAGAGGATGGTAGAAATATGAAGCAAGTCGAAAAGCTAGTAAATTTATTTTGGAACAAGGAATTTATTTTATTTATTATAATAGGTGGAATTAATTCAGTAATAGCCATCATTCTCTCCTATATTTATTCCTTATTATTTTCAGATGTAATAAGTTTTATATTAGGTTATATAACAGGGACATTGATCTCTTATATTTTAAATAGTTGTATAACTTTTCAAGCACAAATAAGTATAAAAAAATACATGAAGTTTATAGCTTCATGTATTCCGAATTTCATTATTCAACTACTCATAGTTTGGCTAGTGGTAGATGTATTGAAATTATATAAGCTTATGGGTTATGTACTAGCTGCAGCAATAGGTATGCCCGTTACCTTTAGTATTCTTAAGATTTATGTATTTATAAAAAAAGATAAAGGTAGAACTAGTTAATATCATCTAGTAAGGATTGTAGTTGCTCAAGATCAATACACCAACTAATAGTATCAGGGTTTATGACAACACCAGCATAATTATTGCAACGCAATATAAACTTCCAGAGCCATTCTGCAGAAACAGATAAGGTATTAATTGGATCACTGTACCAATTTTTAAGAGCAATATCATCAGTAAAAATAGGAAGAAAAACTTCACGATTATCATTAGAGCAGATGAGAAGGTTTAATTCACTGCCAACAGAAAGTGTCAATGAATCATTAGAAGAACTTTCATTAGGGAGAATGCCTAACAAGTAATGCATATTATTGAGATGCGCTCCCAGTGTGTTTTGTAGCTCTTCTGTAGGATTTTCTAGGTAATTAGATAGATATTTATGAAAATCCTCATTAGTGAGTGGGATATTTAATTCTAACGTAATAGAAGAATAAGAAGAACTATTTGAGGTATTATGATTAGGATTGAGATTATAAAAGTTATGCATTATAAAAACTCCTTTAGTAGAATATAAATTTATGATAGCATATCTTAATTAGTCTTAAAATAGAATAAGCAAAAATAAATAATTTTATTTAGGAATTTTATTTAGGAAGGATGCTATGTCCTTCCTTTTTTAATGCTTCAATAGCATGACCAAGAGAAGATTCTTTTACTAAAATATAATCTGTATCATAAGTAGAAAGAGCAAATAGGCTGATATTTGCAGCACTAAGTGTAGCAGTAAGACTAGATAAGATACCAACTAGAGAAAAGTCTAAGGGACCTAAAACTTTAATAATACGCCAATCCTTCTCGCAATTAACATTGGTATCATCTACTATAGTGGCAGAGTCCATAACGAAAGATAATTCATCAGTAGTCTTAGTAAAAGAAAAGAATGAGGAATGTTTAATAAGATACTCTAAATCATCAAGTGGATAATTTTTACAAATACAATAAACCTCAGGAAGGACCTGTAAATTAAGAGTGTAGTTCAACATATAAACCTCCTAAATTCAATAAATAAAGTATGATAATCACCACAGAAGAGAATACATAGATAAAACTAAGTATATATTCAATAAATATTATAACATAAAAAATAATTAAAATAAGAAAATATATTGACAAATTAAAAATACAGGATTATTATTGTATTATTAGATTAATACAATAATGAATTAATACAATAATCAACTAATACAGTTATAGAAGACAGAAATAAATAGTATAGAAGAGAATTAAATAAAACAGAGGTGATAATCATGAATTATATGTCTAATGAGAGTTTACTGTTTGATATAGTGTTTATTGATTTAATTAAGGATATTAAGCTAAATGAGGCAAATAAGGTGATTAAAAAAACAACTAATCAATTATTAGAATTTGGTTACAGTAAGCAAGAACTAAGGGAGTGTTTAGAAGCATTGTTAAAAAAAAATAACTAAAGGGAGGTTAGAATATGGCATGGCAATTTGATAATAGTAAACCTATTTATATACAGTTAGTAGAGGAGCTAAAATTGCAAATTATTTCAGGAGCTATTCCTATAGGGAGTAAGTTAGCCTCTGTAAGGGATATGGCTGAAGAAGCAGGTGTAAATCCCAATACGATGCAGAGAGCTCTAGCAGAATTAGAAAGGGAAAACCTTGTGTTTAGCCAAAGGACGACAGGAAGATTTGTGACAGAAGATGATGATTTAGTAAGACAGTTAAGAAGGACTTTTGCAGTAGAAAAAATTAGCGAGTTAACAGCTACATTGTTACAAATAGGCTATACCAAAAATGAGCTTATAGAATTAATTAATACATGCCTAAATTAAGGGGGGAAATATAGGTGGAGAATATATTAGAGTTAAAAAATGTAAGGAAGAACTATGGTAAGAAAGAAGCACTAAAGGGCATAAATTTATGCATTCCACAAGGTAAAATTATAGGTTTATTAGGGCCTAATGGTAGTGGAAAAAGTACTATGATTAAATTAATTAATGGGCTATTAGAACCTACAAGTGGGGAAGTACTTATAAAGGGAGCTAAGCCTAATATTGAAAGCAAGAAAGTGATTGCTTATTTACCTGAGAGGACTTATCTTAATGACTGGATGCGTGTAGAGCAGTTATTAAATTTCTTTCAAGATTTTTATAATGATTTTGATTATAATAAGGCTCTTAACATGCTGAATAGCTTACAAATAAATGAAACAGATAAGCTAAAGACAATGTCAAAGGGAACAAAAGAAAAGGTGCAACTTATTTTAGTTATGTCTAGAAAGGCCGACCTTTATATATTAGATGAGCCTATAGGAGGAGTAGATCCTGCAGCGAGAGATTATATTCTAAAGACAATTATTAAAAATTACTCAGAAAACAGTTCGATTTTATTAGCAACACACCTTATTCAGGAAATAGAAAATATCTGTGATAGTATTATCTTCTTATCACAAGGAAATATTGTGCTAGAAGGTAGTGTAGATGAGATTAGAGAAGAGAATGGGAAGTCAATAGACAGCTTATTTAGGGAGGTATTTGTATGCTAGGAAAGTTATTGAAGTATGAGACCAAGGCTACAGCAAGAACATTTACTCCTATTTATATGGCATTAATAATCGTATCAGCTATTAATAGGATTTTTAGGGTAAATAATATTGATATAGGTTTTAACTTAAGCACATTAATAATTGTTGGCTTGTTTATTTCATTGGGTGTTATGACATTAATTATGGTAATTCAAAGATTTAACAAAAATCTTTTATCAGATGAAGGGTATCTCATGTTTACCTTGCCAGTTAAGACAAGGGATTTAATACTATCAAAAGTCATGATCAGTTTATTATGGGTAGTTGTAAGTAGTATTATTGGGGTAATAACAGTTTTAATCTTATTAGGGGAAGCTGCTTTTTTTGCAGAACTTGGTAATGCACTTACTATAGAGAATTGGAATTTACTTTTACAAGGGATAAGAGATGGCTTTGGTGGAAACCCTATCCTATTCCTTATAGAATCATTAATTATAGTAATTAGCATGTATTTCAGTACGGTTTTAACGGTTTACTTAGCTATCTCAGTAGGACAGTTACCGATATTTAATAAGCATCGTGTACTATTTTCATTTATTGCCTATTTTATATTTACAACAGTAGGACAATGGATACTCATAATGATATCTAAACTCTATACTACTTTAAATATTGAGATGTCAAGTACAATGGAATTAAGCATAGTTACTCTGTTTTGTGTAGTGGTTAACCTTGTATTATTTTATGGAATTAATTATATCCTAGTGAAACACTTAAATCTGGAGTAAGAGTAATAATAAGTGTTAAAATATTCAAGTAAATACCTCATGGTGCCGAAATTATTATAAAGTGAATAGTATAATAGGAGAAGGTAAGTGAGGGAAAAAGAATGGATATTAAAAAAATAGCTGTTATATCTGATATTCATGCCCATCAAGATGTCTTAGAGGCATTTCTAAAGTATATAAAAGAAGAAAAAATAGATATTATATTTAATTTAGGGGACTTTGTAAGTGGGGGACCAGAACCTTGTCAAGTTTATGATAGGATAATGAATAATAGGCAATTTATAAATATAAATGGATTTGATGAGCAAGAATTGTTTAGTTCAGTGGGAGAGAGTAAAGATCTAGACAAAAATCAAAAACTAAGAGGGATATTAGGGGAAAAAAGGCTAAAATTTTTAAGGCAACTACCTAGAGAAAGAGAAATAAAGATAGGCAATAAGAAAATGTTATTCTTACATCGTAATGGTGCCAGTGACATTGCTCAACAACTTGCTCATGGAAAAGAGCGACATATTGATGGATATGATTATATTTTTTGTGGGGGAAGTCATAAGCAAGAGCTGACACATATAAAGCAACCATTTCTTAAAGGTACCATTATTGATCCAGGGAGTCTTGCAACAATAGCAGAAGGTATAGCCCATTTTGTTATAATTGAGTTGGATAATAAAAAAATGGATATTACTTTTAAGGAACTCAAAGTAAGCAGTGTATTACCTACAATAAAAGAAGAACCTAGAGAAGTATTAATGCATATTTATCAAACAAAACATAATGCAAGAGGGGAAAAAATATTACCACCACCTGTTATAAAGGCTATTTTAGAAATGGCCTTAAAGCAAAGCAAGTATGTTTCTATAGGCTGTTGGGACTACGAGAAGAAGCTTATTAAAGAACTTCTGTGGCATTTAAAGTGCCGAGGATTTAAAAAGTGTATAAATAGTGGGCAAGAGTGGTATATAGGTGAAGTGAGTAAAGAGGTAGAAAAACTCCTCATAGAAAAAAACACTAATGAAGTAGAGCATTTTAAATGGTTAGAAATATCCTTTCAGCAAGACTTAGATGAAAAACTACCTATTTACAGTATATATCATTATGGAAGTGAATGTTTTTTAAGATATCTACTAGAAGAAGATCAACAAAAATTAGAGGAAATATTAAAAGAAAATAATATATCCTATACCATTGATACAAGTATTTCAAATCAATCAAAACAAGATAAGCAGCAGGCCATATCCTATAGATAAACTTCATATAATCTATAGGATATTTGTTTGGAGTAAAAAGATTAATATGTTTGTTGGCTTTTAATTTGAAACATAATAATTATGGATAATATAATAATAAACTGGATGAAGCTTTACAGAAGAGTGCCAATATGGTCCACCGACAGGTCAAGAGCATTTGATTAATCTCTCACGCAAAAAGACAGAGGCTACGACATAGTTTAACTTATCATGAAACCAAAAATAAACCTGTCTATAAGCCGGTAAAATGACTAAATAGGATAATTTTAAAAGTTTAAAGGTATAAGAATGCTTATAAAATAGAGTAGGTATAAGTCTACTAGATAAGTTATAAGTATACTTGTATCTGTATAGTCTTATAAACTTAGGGAACTCCTCTTACTTTAATTTTATTAAAAGAAGGGAGTATTTTTTATGGATTTATTGGCTATTTTAGAAGGGATTAAAGATTTTGTTTGGGAAGCGCTCCTATAGCTGTAGCTCCAGAAAAAACAGAGTGAACAGCTGAAAAAGGACTTATTTCTATGACAGGAACTTTTATTGATACCATTATTACTTGTATACTTACAGGCTCAAGTATTATTGTAACTGGAGCATGGTGTGGAGAAGCTAAAGGGGGAGTAATAAGATTACAAGCCTTTGCAAGTGTTGTACCTACATTTGCACCTATTATAGTGACTTTCTGTCTTGTACTTTTTACGTTTACAATTATTTTAGGTTGCTGCTATTATGGAGAAAGATGTATGATTCATAGAAAAATGGTTAAACAGGGTAATAAAAAAGATTAAAATATTGATGGCTAACAAACTGATAAAGAGAGACCTATCAATGGTGATAAATTTAAAATAAGCAATAGGATAGGCGTGATGTGGCTTTACCCGATAGATTGACAAGTAAAATTAAGAGGTGATATACTAAGAAAAGCAATCGATTGCAAAGGAGAGTTGGTAGAGATATGGGTGATATATTAATAAGGGCTATACTATTTATTATAATAATTATAATAGGATATGGTCTCAAAAAAATAGGTGTTTTTACAAAACAAGAGTTTAGTACTATTTCAAAAATAGTGTTGAATTTAACACTACCTTGTGCCATTATAGTTAATTTTTCAAACTTAGTAATGAAAAAGAGTTTGATGATTATGATTGTCGTTGGATTCTTATGTAATATTATATTAATAGCAGTAGGATACATACTAGCAATAGGAAAAAGTAATGAAGAGAGATCATTTAATATGATAAATTTAGGTGGATATAACATAGGAAGCTTTACAATTCCTTTTGCTCAAGCCTTTTTAGGTCCACTAGGAATAGTGGCAATATGCTTATTTGATGCAGGAAATGCTATTATGGCTACCGGAGGAACTTATGCTGTAGCTTCTTCATTAGATAAAAGTAATGGAGAGAAAATGACCATAAGCACTATATTAAAAAAACTTATGAGCTCCCCACCTTTAGTATGTTATATAGTGATGCTTATGCTAGCTTTTATAAACAAGGATCTTCCAACACCCGTATTAGATTTAGTAGGATTAATTGGAGCTGCTAATGCATTTTTGTCAATGTTTATGATAGGAATAGGATTTCAACTTAATTTTAAGAAGAGCCAAGTGATACAAAGTATTAAGATTATAATATCAAGATATATAGTAGCAGCAATATTAGCTATAATAGTATATAATATCTTGCCGTTTGAGATGGAGATACGTAAGGCAATAGTATTGGTAGTTTTTAGTCCTATTTCAGCTGTTAGCACAGCGTTTACAGGAAAAATAGGAGGAGATGTAGGCCTTTCAAGCACAATAAATTCATTATCAATTATTATGAGCTTAGTATTTATTACAAGTATACTAGTATTAATATAGAAGAAAATGGTATTATAATATAATAAAATATAATCAATTTATTTGTACCATAAGTAGTATTTATGAATGAAATAGAATATTACTTATATAGGAGGGGTGGAGCGTATGACTATTTATGATATAGCAGAAAAAGCTGGAGTGTCAGCAAGTACTGTATCTAGGATTATAAATAATAAGCCTGGGGTCAAAGCAGAAACTAGAGAGAAAATCAAAAAATTATTAGAAGAATATAATTATACCCCAGATGAGAATGCAAGAGGATTAGTAAAAAAGGCAACAAAACTTATTGGAATACTGTTGGCAGATATTAGAAATGACCACCATTCAGCCTTAGCATATGTTGTAGAAAGAAAGTTAAGAGAGTATGGCTATTGCAGTATTATATTGAATGCAGGATATGAGCCTGAAATGATGGCAGAAAGCATACAGGTTTTAGAACAGAGAAAGGTAGAAGGGATTATTTTAGTTGGTTCTACGTTTCAAAATACTGCAGTTGAAAAAAAATTAAAGGAAAGAATGCTCAATATTCCAGTTGTATTAGCCAATGGCTATTTAGACTTACCAAATGTATATGGGATATTGGTAGATGAAATGAGTGGAGTAAGGCAGTTAGTAGAACTTTTATATGCCAAAGGTAAAAGAAATATAGCCTTTATTGCAAGCTTAGGGACGTTAAGTAGTTATAGAAAGTTACAGGGCTATGAAGAAGGTCTAAAAAAATACAATCTTTTAGATCAAAAAGTTATAATTGAAGTAGGGATGGAAAAAGAAGCAGGGTATACAGGTTGCAAAAAATTACTAGACAGATATTCTTATATAGATGGAATAATTTGTGCTGAGGATTTATTAGCAGTAGGTGCAATACGTTTTTTAAATGAGTCAAATATTAAGATTCCAAAGAAGATAGCGGTATCAGGTATCAATAATTCAATATATGGAGAAAGCTGCTATCCAAGTATTACAACATTAGATAATAAAATGCCAGAAACAGGATTAATGGCAGCAGAAACACTAATAGAAAGTCTTAATGGAATAGATAGGCCTCATAAGATTATGTTATTTCCTACAATTATTGAAAGGGAAAGTACATGATATATTATATAGCAAGCGATTGCAAACAAAAGGCTATAAAATAATAATAAGATCTAATGAGTTAATTTTAAAAGCCAAATGAACTCATTAGATACAAAAAATACAATATAAAAACCCAAAAATAAGGTTTAAAATTTGTTCAATATTTACAAATTTTAAACCTTATTTTTGTTATTTAATAAAAGTTATTAAACATTGAATTTTGCAATCGATTGTGATAATATAATCTTACAATCGATTGCAAAACGAGGAGGATATTTGAGTGAGGGTTCCATATGAAATGATGTTAAAGGAATTTCAAAGGGTTTTAATAAAAAAAGGTGTGGATGAAAAAACAGCTTTTGATGCAGCTACAAACTTTGCTCAAACAAGTTTGGATGGGGTGTACTCTCACGGGATAAATAGATTTGCAAGAGTAATCTCTTATATTGATAAGGGAGCTATTGACCCAAAGGCACAGCCGGTATGTGAAATGAAATGTGGAACGATGGAGAGATGGAATGGTAATCTTGCATTAGGAAATACAAATGCTTCAAAAGCTATGGAGAGGGCATGTGAATTAGCCAAGGAGTACGGTGTGGGAATCGTAGCACTTAGAAATACCAACCACTGGATGCGAGGAGGTGCTTTTGGTAGACAAGCTGCAGATACTGGGTGTATTGGAATATGTTGGACAAATACTATGCCCAATATGCCCGCATATGGTGCAAAGGATAGAAGGTTAGGAAATAATCCTTTTATTATGGCCGTTCCAAGGAGTAATGGAGAGCATGTAGTCATTGACTGTGCACTTTCCCAATTTTCTTATGGCAAGATCGAAGAACACAAGTTAAAGGGAAAACCACTCCCAGTACCTGGGGGATATGATTCAGAAGATAATCTTACTACAGATGCTGCTGAAATTGAAAAGACATGGAGAGTGCTCCCAATTGGTTTTTGGAAAGGGAGTGGTTTATCCATTGTCCTAGATATGGTTGCAGCTATTTTATCAGGAGGTAATGCTGTAGGGGATATTGGGAAAAATGTAGCAGAAGAAGTAGGATTATCACAAGTTCTAATGGCTATTGATCCAACAAAATTAAGTAGTACAAAAGAAATAGATGCTATAGTTGATAAAATTGTGGCAGATATAAAAGGGTCAGAGCCAATAAAAGAAAATGGTGTTATTTCTTATCCTGGAGAATCTTCATTAAGAACAAGAAAAGATAATTTAGAAAATGGGATTCCAGTCATAGAAGAAATTTGGTATTCAATTCAAAAAATGTAGAAAGGAGAAAAGATAAATGATATTTTCATCTATTCACTCAAAAGAGGATTGCTCAAAGTATCCTGAAGCAATTCAGAAAGCAATTCAATATCTTAAGGATAATGATTTTAACAAGATGGAAACGGGTATTTATGAAATAGACGGCAGGAAGATGTATGCACAGGTTTTTGATGCAACACCAAAGCCATTAGATGAAATTAGACCAGAAGTACATGAAAAATATATTGATGTTCAATATTTAGCTTCGGGAAAAGAAGGTATCGGGTTTTGTATTGATACAGGAGAATTTGAAGTTGATGAAAGAATTGAAGAAAGAGATTTAATATTTTATAAGAAAATAAAGGATGAGGGATATATTACTGCAACAAAAGGATGTTATAGTATATTTTTTCCACAAGATGTACATAGGCCATCAATTTTAATAGAAGATTATGCATTAGTTCGTAAGGTAGTAGTAAAGGTGAGTTTAGAATTATTATAAAATATAGTAGTTAAAATAAGGAGGCATTTATCTATGAAAAAGAAAATCGCATTATTAATGGCAGGAATGTTAACAGTGGCAGCTTTAGCTGGTTGTGGAGGAGCAAAAAGTCCAGCAGCAAGTACTCCAAAAGCAGAAACTGAAGTAGCAAAAACTGAAGTAGCAAAAACTGAAGTAACAGAAGATTCTACAACAGTCAAACCAGAAATCAATTTAATAGTAGCCCACAATCAAACGTCATTAGAAAACCCCTATGCATTTGGGATTAAAAAGTTTAAAGAAGTCGCTGAAGAAGTTTCAGGTGGAAAAATAGCTGTAACACTTCATAATGGTACATTAGGTGAAAATGAATCAGAATTAATAGAGAAACTAACAATGGGTGCCGCATCTATGGTAGTAGCTTCTCCAGGATTTATGACAGCAATAGGTGTTCCAGAAGTAGATATGTTTTCGTTATTATATTTGTTTGATAGCTTCGACCATTGGGAAAAGGCGGTAGATGGCGAGTTTGGTAATGCAATGAAAGATGTTATAGCTGAAAAGACAGGGAATCAGTTTAGGGTTATGGGATATTGGTCTTCAGGTGTGCGTGACTTTTATGGTAAAAAAGCAATTAAGACACCTGCAGATGCAAAAGGCTTAACAATTCGTACACAATCTTCAAATGTACAACAAACATTTTGGTCAAGCATGGGTGCGGTACCAACATCTGTAGCATGGGGAGAATTATACCAAGCATTACAGCAAAACGTTGTAGATTCAGCGGAAAATGACTATACAAGCTTTATGTTAAAAGAACACCATAAAACAGATAATGGAAAATATGTAAGTGAGACGCACCATGATTATACAACTAGACTATTATTAATGGATGGTAATTTTTATGATAGCTTAACTGAAGAACAAAGAGGGTGGATTGATACAGCTTGTGTAGCTGCAACAGAAGAGGAAAGAAGTATTGTGTATAAGATGGCAGAAACATCTAAAGAAAAAGTTATAGCAGATGGTGGAATTGTTACAGAAAATGCAGATATGGATATAGAAGCGTTTAAAGCAATAGCACTTCCAATTCAAGAGAAATTTGTTACTGACAATAAAATGGAAAACTATTTAGAATTAATACGTAAATCTAAATAATATATAGACAATAGTAAAGGAGACTACTATGAAAAAAGTTATAGATCAATTGCAAAGAGTGCAATTGCTAGTTGGAACAGTTTTTCTAACTATCTTCCTTATAACTGTGGTATTTCAGGTATTTTCAAGACGAGCAGGCATCACGGCTCCTTGGACAGAAGAGATAGCTATGTATTCCTTTATATGGGCAGTGTTTATGGGATCAGGGGCTATGGTTTATGAGAAGAGACACTTTGCATTCACTTCACTAAGTGATGCACTTAAAAATGAAAAGATAAAAACATTATTATCTATTGCTATATCTAGTATAATGTTAGTATTTGCCCTACTAATGATTAAATATGGTTATGAAACAACAAAACAGTTTTGGAACTATAAGTGGGTTAATATTCCAGCCTTAAAAAGGGGTCCAACGTGGCTATGTTTACCTCTTTGTGGTGTAACAAGTACAATTTATCTTATATATCTTATCATAGAGGATATAAAGCATATGGTGAAAGGAGACTTTAAGTAATGGCAGCACTCTTAGTTATTTTGTTTATAGTATTTGTTGCAATCGGTGTACCTATATCGTTTGCATTAGGAATAGTCTCCTTTGTGGGTATTGCAGGCTTAGCAGAAATACCAAATGCAGTTGTATTTACAAAGATGTTTAATGGGATGAATAGTTTTACATTATTAGCAGTACCATTATTTATACTTGCTGCCAATCTTATGAATGAGGGGTCAATTACAGACAAACTTATTAAATGTTGTAATGCCTTGGTTGGTCATTTTCGTGGTGGACTCGCCTATTCTAATATACTAGTGTCTATGATTTTTGCAGGGATATCTGGTTCTTCACAGGCAGATACAGCAGGGGTTGGAAAGGTATTCATACCTGCAATGGAAGAACAAGGCTATGACAAGGGAACATCAGTCGGGGTTACTGCAGCCTCCTCAACATTAGGATCTATTATCCCACCAAGTATTACAATGGTAGTCTATGCAGGGATTGCTAATGTAGCTACAGGAGCACTGTTTATGACGGGTCTTATACCCGGTATTTTACTTGGACTTGCAATGATGTTAGTTGTTAAGTATTATTCAAAAAGAAAAAATTTCCCGACGAGTGAAAAAGTTTCTGTTAAAGAAGTAATCCGATTAACCTTTGAGTCGCTACCAGCTTTACTTACACCTATTATTTTAATTGGTGGAATTGTTCTAGGGATATTTACACCTACAGAATCAGCTGCGATTGCATGTATCTATGCATTAGTAATTGGAATATTCTTTTATAAAACTATTAAGATTAAATCATTACCAAGAATTTTAATGGAAACATTAAAATTATCCTCTCTTTCATTATTTGCACTTGCAACTGCAAATGCTCTAGGTGAATTATTAAGTTATTACCAGTTAAATGTGTATGTACAAAAGTTCTTTACTTCAATACCAGGAGGGGCATTTGTTTTCTTATTAGTTATCGTTGCATTCTTTCTGTTTATTGGAACCTTTATGGATGCTGTACCAGCAATGATTTTATTTGTCCCTATTATTTTGCCATCAGCTACAGCACTTGGTATTAGTCCCATTATACTTGGTTTAATTATTGTAATAACATTAGCATTGGGATTAGTAACACCTCCTTATGGATTGTGTCTGCTAATAGCGTCCTCTATTAGTGGGATTACTATAGAGGAATCGTTCAAAGGGACTTTACCCTATTTCTTATCATCTATTGTAGTCCTATTTCTAATGCTTTTAGCACCAAATCTTTGGTTGCAAATACCAAAGTTCTTATTTCCAGCATTATTTTAGGCAAATACAAAAAAGGAAGTTAAAGTATGAAAATTGTTATAATTGGTTCAGGAGCAATGGGATCCTTATATGGAGGGTACCTTTCACAAAGTAACCAGGTTTATTTAATCGATAATGACCCTGAAAAAGTAGATATAATTAATAAAAATGGCATAAAAATAAAAGAAAAGGATGGGGATAAATTATTTCATCCCCAAGCCTTAATAGATGCTTCAACCATAGGAATAGCAGATTTAGTTATTATATTTGTAAAAGCATTATTTTCAAAAAGCGCTTTAGAAAGTAACAAATCCTTAATTGGAAAAAACACCTATGTTTTAACCTTGCAAAATGGTTCAGGGCATGAAGAGATATTAAAAGAATTTGTTTCAGAAGATCGTATCATTATAGGGACTACACAACATAATGCCTCTATTATAGAGAAGGGTTATATCAATCACGGTGGTAGTGGAAAAACCAATATAGGTATGATTACAAAGGAAACTAATCAATTAATGTCTATAAAAGAAGTTTTTGAAGCTTGTGGTTTTGCTACAGATATCAGTAGTAATATCCAAAAGATAATATGGGATAAGCTGTTTACAAATGTTTCGGCAAGTGTATTAACTGGTGTACTTCAAGTGAAGTTAGGTTATCTTATTGACAATGAGCACGGATTATTTTTGGTAAAACGATTGGTAAGAGAAGCCGTACAAGTTGCTAATGGAGATGGAATGGGGTTTGATGAGCATGATGTACTAGAAAAAGTAAAAGAGGTACTTATAAATGCACATGAGGGCTATACATCTATATATGCAGATATTAGAGATAAAAGAAGAACAGAAGTAGATACAATAAGTGGTTTTGTAGTACGTGCATCAAAGAGAAATGGTGTGCCTGCTCCGACCCACGAATTTATTGTAGAATTAGTTCATGCACTAGAGGAAAAAAACTAGGAGGTTGATTTCATGAGCACATATAATTTAGGCAAACTAAAAGTTGTAGATTTAACAAAAGTATTAGACCCAAAGACAGAATCAAGAAGGTGCCATTTATGGCGTTTCAATACAGGTGGGCCTATTCCAGACTTCCATACTATTATGGATTTAACAAGTCATTTAGGTACCCATGTGGAATGTCCATATCACCATAATGATAATTGGACAGATGTTCAGGGGCTTCCTCTTACAAGCTTTATGGGACGAGGTATTTATGTGAATATTGAACACTTAGCTCCCAATAGTCATATTATGCCAGAGGATTTAGAAAAAGTTTGTGGAGATAGAATCAAAGAAGGGGATGTCGTTATACTAGATTCTCCTTATCGTATACCACCGTTTACACCATTAACTAATACACCTGAGGATAAACGTCTATTTATTTGCCGGGAAGCGGCAGAGTGGTTTAAAGGGAAAAAGGTAAAGTGTGTTGGATTTGGAGATGGTGTATCTATCGAAAATAACTATGAAGATGTATGCGCTTTCCATGATGTATTAATGGAAGTAGACATTATATTCTTAGAAGTATTACAAAACCTTGAAAAGCTAACCAGTGATACTTTCTTCATATCTTATACACCACTTCCAATCAAAGGATTGGATTCATGCCCTGTTCGTGTGTACGCAATAGAGGGGCTGGCAGAATTTATGTAATACGAAACTTAAAAAGAGGGAAAGCATGTGAAGTTTATTCTCACCATGTTTTCTCTCTTTCTAAATTTTATACTATTTATAAAGACAAAGTTTTAAATCGTTCCATTGCTTCAATGGTGGCTTCTTTGCTGCCGAAAGCTGTAAGGCGAAAGTAACCTTCACCATTTTTACCAAAACCTGAGCCAGGGGTACCCACTACAGCAATTTCTTTTAGAAGATAGTCAAAGAATTCCCAGGATTTCATGTTATTAGGACATTGAAGCCAAATATAGGGAGAATGATCTCCTCCAACATAGTTAATCCCTTTTTCTTGCATAGTAGAGGCAATAAGTTTGGCATTTTCCATATAGTAGGCAATACTTTCTTTGATTTGGCTTTGACCTTCTTCTGAGAAAACAGCTGCAGCACCTTTTTGAATAATATAAGGTACACCATTGAACTTAGTTGTTTGTCTACGGAGCCAAAGTTTATTAAGTGGGACAGGCTCGTCTTCTAAAGTAAAACCTATAAGGTCTTTAGGAACAATGGTATAACCGCAGCGTGTACCAGTAAAGCCTGCTGTTTTAGAAAGACTACAAAATTCAATGGCACAAGTCTTAGCACCTTCAATCTCAAAAATACTTCTTGGAAGATAAGGATCTTGGATAAAACACTCGTAGGCAGCATCATAGAGAATAATGGCCTCATGCTTATTAGCATAGTCCACCCATGTAGTTAATTGCTCTCTATTATAAGTAGAACCTGTTGGGTTATTAGGAGAACACAGATAAATAATGTCTGGAGAAAGATCATTTCCATTAGGCATAGGAAGAAAGTTATTAGCTGCATTAGAATCTAAATACTGGATTTGACGACCACACATAATATTTGTATCCACATAGACAGGGTAGACAGGATCAGGAATCATGATTATATTGCCATCCCCCAGAATATCCGTTATATTTCCCAAGTCACTTTTTGCCCCATCGCTAATAAAGATCTCGTCACTATCTAGGGTGACACCCCTAGAAGCATAGTACTTTTGAATAGCTTCATGTAAAAAGGGATAACCTTGTTCAGGGCCATATCCCTTAAAGGTCTCCTTTTGGCCCATCTCGTCTACAGCCTCATGCATGGCTTGAAGTACAGCAGGGACAAGAGGTCTTGTAACATCCCCTATACCTAGACGAATTATTTTTTTATCAGGATAAGTTGCTACGAAATCATTTACTTTTTTTGCAATAGTAGAAAATAAATAACTGTCTTTTAGCTCTAAATAATTATCATTTATAAATGCCATTAATTAGCCTCCTCATATGCGATGACACCTTCAAAGACCTTAGTAGCAGGACCTTTCATTAGGACAGTTCCATCTGATTTATACGTGATTTTTAGTTCTCCACCTCTTAACTGGAGGGTGATTTCACTATCTGGTTTACAGTAACCATTAAGAACGGCTGCTACAGCTGTAGCGCAAGCGCCAGTACCACATGCCCAAGTTTCACCAGAACCTCTTTCCCATACACGCATTTTGAGTGTAGTATCATTTATTATTTGTACAAATTCGGTATTTATTCTTTCAGGAAATAAAGGATGATATTCAAATTTAGGACCTATTTCTTCTAAATCTAAACCATCAATTTCAGAACTGAACAAGACAATATGAGGGTTTCCCATAGATACACCTGTTACATAATAGGTCGTATCATCTATTTCCAAGGGCTCATTAATAAATCGTTTTAAAGGAGAAAAAATAGGAATATCCTTAGGATTTAAAAATGCTTTGCCCATATCCACTTCCACAGAAGTAACTAATTCATTTTCTACTGTAAGGGTTAAATATTTAATACCACTAAGAGTTTCGAGGGAAATATTCTTTTTTTGAGTATAACCTGCTTCATAGACATACTTACCAATACAGCGTGTTGCATTGCCACACATTTTTCCTTCTGAGCCATCCGCATTAAACATGCGCATTTTAAAATCAGCTTTATCAGAGGGAAAAATGATAACAAGGCCATCTGAACCTATACCAAAGTGGCGATCACTTATAAATTTTGAAAAGGTATCAGGATTATTTATCGTTTCTTTGAATCCATCGATATACACATAATCATTTCCAATACCATGCATTTTTGTAAATTTAATTTTCATATTGTCTACACCTCTAATTATACTTCATAAGTCTTGAGAATGTTATCCGCTATGTTTCTAGGAGAAACCCTTAAATCCATAGCTTGCTTTTGAATATACCTATGAGCTTGCTTTTCATCAAAGCCTAAATATTTAATGAGAGAGAATTTGGCACGTTCGATTACTTTAATATCCTCCATCTTCTTCTGGAGAGCTTTGTTTTGCTCTCTAAGGCTAGATATAATTTGCTTGGAGTTAAGAACAAAGGGGATGGATTGGAGTAGAACCTGCTTGTTAATAGGTTTACCTACTACAAAAGCTCCTGTTACAGAAACCTTGTCTTGAACTTGTTCCATAATATCAGATTTAACGAGTATGAGTATAGCAGAAAGGGATTTTTCAACGATATCTAAGACTAGTTCTGTACCAAATTCATCACTTAGTGGCGTATTAATAATAGTTAGGTCAAAATCTGTATAATCAAATTTTCGCCGGGCTTCATTGGCAGAGGAGACATACTCATAACCAGAAGGAATAAGCGGCGCAATGATATCATACAAGGCATCTGAAGACTCTTTTTGGGTAGATACGATTAATATCTTTTCCACGCTTCCTACTCCTTTTTATAATCATTTTATACTCCACAAGGCTAAAGATAGTTCTTAACCTCCCAATCATGAATCGTTTGATTATAGATACTCCATTCTTGCATTTTTAAATCAAGGTAGTTATTAAACAAATGTTCACCAAGGACATTCTTAACGAACAAACTAGCTTCCATAGCAGTTAATGCCTCATTAAGACTTTGAGGAAGTAAATCAATACCGTTTTGTTTTAGTTCTTGATTGCTAAGACTATAGGCATTCTGAGTTAAAGGGGGAATAAGCTCAAGTTTTTGTTCAATTCCATCTAGTCCAGAAGAAAGAATAAGGGCGAGTGTAAGGTAAGGATTACAAGTAGAATCAGGACTACGAAGCTCGATGCGATTATAACCTTTAGTTGTATAAGGAACTCTAATAAGACAAGAGCGATTTTTATAAGACCAAGCAATATGTTTAGGAGCTTCAAACTCTGAACTTAGGCGCTTATAAGAATTAACAAGGGGATTTGTAATAGCACAAATCTCTTTAATGTGAGAGAGAATACCAGCTATGAAAAATTGAGCTACTTCGGGAAGTTCGTTACCTAATTGGGTATTAAAAATATTTTCTCCATCCTTAAAAAGGGACATGTTGATATGCATACCAGAGCCACTTGTAAGGGCTAAAGGTTTAGGCATGAAAGAAGCATAGAGCCCATTGCGCTGGGAGATGGTTTTTACAACTGATTTAAAGGATAAGATATTATCTGCTGACTGTATCACATTATCGTATTTAAAATCAATTTCATGTTGGCCATAGGCTGACTCATGATGAGAAGATTCTATTTCAAATCCCATTTGCTCAAGGGTTAAACAAATCTCGCGTCTTGTATTCTCACCTTGATCTGTAGGCGCAGTATCAAAATAAGTGGCCTTATCACTAGGATTTAGAGTAGGTTTACCTTCTTGGTCTGTATTAAACAGAAAAAATTCACACTCGGCGCCTACATTAAAAATATATCCCATGTTTTTAGCACGTTCAAAAGTTTGGTGGAGGATATAGCGACTATCCCCAAGAAAAGGATTGCCATCTCCCGTTTTGATATCACAAAATAACCGTGCCACACGAGCTTGTTGAGGACGCCAGGGCAAGATACAAAGGGTAGTAGGGTCTGGAAATAAGAAGAGCTCCGAATCTTCAATAACCCCAAACCCTTCAATAGAGGAAGCGTCAAAAGCAATACCCTCTTCAAAAGCTTTAGCCAGTTGCTTTGAGGAAATAGAGATATTCTTTAGGGCCCCAAAGATGTCACAAAACTGAAGCTTTATAAACTTTACATCATTTTCTTCTACAAATCTTAAAGCACCTAACTTATTAAATGACATGTAGTATCCTCCGATCCTATGGTTTATTTATAAATTAATCATAGTGTAAGCCAATTAATTAGGAGTGTAAAGACGCTTGTAAGGATTTTTTGAATTTGGTACTAATTTATAAAAATTTTCTTTTAAAATATCTTCGCTATCTAGATTAAAGCATTTACTAAATTCATCAATATAGCTTCTAATTACGGACAGATCTTCCTCTGTGACAGAAGTAGCAGAAACTTGAGTTGGTAAATCTTTAGGAAGAGATTGTGAGCGTATATAAATGGCACCACCATGCATGCCAGTGCCACAAAAACTACCAACAGGTACTTCACCTTGAGAATTTAGACCCAATACAATGATTAAACCACCAGCCTGATATTCTCCTAAGAAGTCGCCTACTTTACCTCCAATAATGATGATTGGCTTACATTCCTTATATTCCTTCATGTGAATACCAACACGATAACCACCATCACCTTTTACATAGATTTTACCACCGCGCATACCATAGCCTGTTGTATCTCCACAATTACCATGGATGACAATGCTACCAGAATCCATGGTATCACCTATAGCATCTTGAGCATTCCCCAATACATTAAGGGTACTTCCGGCAAGATAAGCACCTAAGGCATTACCAGGTATGCCATGGATATCAATTTGTTTATTAGAGACGCCTGCACCAATGTATCTATGGCCTAAGCAGTTGATGATTTCAATATAAGAGTCGTTACTTCCTTTAACTTGTTCATTTAGAGCAGAAAAATGAAGAGATTGCGCATTAATTTTCATTGTAAATACCTCCAAGCTTTTCAAGTCTTCTTGGTTTATCAAAGAACAGCATTTGGGGTTGAGAGGAAAGGAGGTTTAAGTCTACCTTTGAAACAGGTATTTCTTCTTTAATAAGAGAAGTATAGATACCTGCACGTTTGACCTCTCCAATCATCATATAACCTTTAAGCAATCCATCCTTGAAGACTAGTTTTTTAAAATTTCCTGTACTAGATAATACTGTAGCTTCTCCATCATAAGTACCAGCAGTAATCATATGAAGCCCAAAAAAACCAATAGCATTCATAGGAATGGCACGCGTATAAGTTTTTTCAACACCAGCCATGCAAGTACCAGCTACTTCACCTTGTATATAGGCATTAGGGAGGAGGGCTAAAATTTTCTGTTCACCTGTGGTTAGATCTATACTTTCTGTACAGTCTCCAGCAGCATAGATATGTGGATCAGAAGTTCTGCAGTTTTCATCTAGAATAATCCCCCGATTAACCTCTAAACCAGCTTCTTTGGCTAGTTCTACGTTAGGACGAACTCCTACTGCAACAATGACTAAATCAAAAGGGATACTCCTACCACTTGCTAGAGTAGCAGTAGCTTCATCAAAATGAACTACTTTATCATTTAAGATAAACTGAACACCTTGTGATTCTATATGTTTTTGAACAATTAGAGCAGCCTCACAATCTAAAATACTAGGAAGAATGTGGTCTGCTAAATCCACTACAGTAATATCAGAAGAGGTTTGAGCTATTCCTTCAGCAGCCTTTAAACCAATTAAACCAGCACCAATAATAAGTACTTTACTCTCTTTTTTTAGAGCTGCCTTAATGGCTTTTGCATCATCGTATTTCATAAAGGAGAATTTATTTTCTACCTTTTCAAGACCTGGCATGGGAGGGATGAAAGCACGGGAACCGGTAGCGATAAGAAGCTTATCGTAAGCAATAGTAGAAGTATCTTCTAGACTAACGACCTTAGCCTTAGCATCTATAGCTGTAACCTTAGCACCAAGTATGAGATGACAATCATTTTTTTCGTAAAAGTCCATTGGTCTGTAATAAATTTTATCATCTGATACTTTACCTTCTAGCCAATAAGAGATAAGAGGTCTCCCATAAGTATGATACGGTTCATCAGAGATAAGTGTAATGGGACTTGTAGTATCCTGTTTTCTTATTGCTTCTACAGCACCGATGGCAGCAGAAGAATTACCGATAATTAAATAGTTCATGGTCTAACCCCTTTCTTCAAAAACGATAGCTGCATTGGGACAGCCCTGTACACAGGCAGGAATGCCTGTATTGGAAGCACATAAATCGCACTTTTTAATAGCCTTGTCATGATCTGTTACGATACATCCATAAGGGCAAGAAAGCACACAGGTATAGCAGCCTACACATTTACTATCATCAACGGAAATAACACCATCTTGTATGGAGAGAGCACCGGCAATACAACCTTTTAAGCAAAGAGGATCATCACAGTGCCTACATTGAACGGCAAAGTTAATACCATTTCCTTCTTCCACCATAATACGAGGAGTTGTTTTTTTTCTGTTATTAAATGCTTTAATCATATCTTTCTCGCCACTGTTAGCGAAACTACAATAATATTCGCAAAGATGGCAGCCTAAGCACCAATCTTCATTTACATAAACTTTTCTCATTATCATTGCCTCCTATTCCCCTGCATGGGCTATGCCTAAGATTTCTAATTCTTTTTCAGTAAGGCCAATCCCTCGGAGCATTAATCGATTACCACGAAGAGCTTCAATGGAGTTGATTCCCATACCACCCATCATTTCTTTTACTTCATGATCCCAGGCATGAATAAGATTAACAAGACGTTTATAGCCGATTTCAGGATTTAAACGTTTCACAAGGTCAGGGCGTTGAGTTGCTATACCCCAGTTACACTTGGCACCATGACAGCTACGGCAGAGGTGACAGCCAAGAGCTAGAAGGGCAGCTGTACCAATATAAATAGCATCTGCACCTAAGGCAATAGCTTTTACAGCATCACTTGAAGAACGAATACTACCACCTACTACGATAGCGACTTCATTGCGAATACCTTCATCCCGAAGACGTTGATCAACAGCTGCAAGAGCCAATTCAATAGGAATACCCACATTATCACGAATACGTGTTGGAGCAGCACCAGTACCACCGCGATAACCGTCAATTGAGATGATATCTGCACCAGAGCGTGCCACACCAGAAGCAATGGCAGCTACATTGTGTACAGCAGCTATTTTAACAATAATAGGTTTCTTATAATGAGTAGTTTCCTTTAAGGAATAAATAAGTTGCCTAAGGTCCTCAATGGAGTAAATATCATGATGAGGAGCAGGAGAAATAGCATCTGTACCTTGAGGGATCATGCGTGTTTTAGAAACATCTTCACCCACCTTAGTGCCAGGTAGATGACCACCAATACCAGGTTTTGCGCCTTGCCCCATTTTGATTTCAATCGCTTCACCCGCTTCTAAATATTTCTTATGAACACCAAAACGGCCAGAAGCAACTTGCACAATAGTATGGGGACCATATTTATAAAAATCTTCATGAAGCCCACCTTCACCTGTGTTATAAAAGGTACCTAATTCTGTTGCAGCCCTAGCTAAGCTTTCATGAGCATTTTTGCTAATAGAACCATAGGACATAGCAGAGAACATAAAAGGGACTTCAAGCTTTAAATTAGGAAAAGTCTCAGATAATAGATTACCTTCTTCATCAAATTGGACTGTTTGAGGTTTTTTACCTAAAAAAGTCTTTGTTTCCATAGGCTCCCTAAGGGGGTCAATAGAAGGGTTAGTTACTTGGCTAGCATTAATGAGGATTTTATCCCAGTAAACAGGATAAGGTTGAGGGTTGCCCATACTAGAAAGAAGGACGCCACCAGATTCAGCCTGCCTATAGACTTCTGTTATGAGGGTCTGTGTCCAGTTAGCATTTTGTTTAAAAACATTATCTGTTTTTACTATTTTAAGTGCTCTTGTAGGACAAAGAGAGACACAACGTTGACAATTAACACAGTTTTTATCATCAGCCACCATACAATCCAGTTCTTTATCATAAGAATGAACTTCATTGGCACATTGCCTTTCACAGACTTGGCATTTAATACACTTTTTCTCGTTTCTAAGAATTTCATAATCAGGATAAAAGAAATCTATCATTCATTCTCACCACCTTTATTTAATGTTACGATAATGGGCTCGCCACCTTTTGGATACCAGATACGATCCACTTCTGGACAGATGGCGCGAATAGCACACTCCTCACTAGCTATATAAACCATATCTTCCTTTTCAGCAGCCACCATGGAGCGAAGTTTGAGACGATCATTAAGGGCCATAAGTCCACCATCAAAGCCTAAGATAATGGAGAAAGGTCCAGTAATTAAAAGACTTGAGAACATATTACGAAGATGAATGAGTTTAGCTTTTTCCTTTTCAGGAAGTGTGTCGATTTTAGTCCAAAAAGGAGCAGCAATGACCTTAGAAACATCTTCTAAAGAAAGTCTATGTTTACGGTTTAAAAGGTCAAAAATATAAGTGATAACTTCTGTATCAGTAAGTAAGGTACATTTGTAACCGAACATTTCGACAAAACGTCGATTGGCATCATAGGAAGATATTTCACCATTATGAACGATTGTATAGTTAAGTAAGGCAAATGGGTGTGCTCCACCCCACCAACCAGGTGTATTAGTTGGATATCTACCGTGAGCTGTCCAAGCATAACCAGCATACTCCTCAAGCCTATAAAATTCCCCTACATCTTCAGGGAAGCCTACGGCTTTAAAAACTCCCATGTTCTTTCCACTTGAGAAAACATACGCTCCATTGATGCGAATATTAATATTAATAACAGATTGAACGATATATTCTTTTTCATCTAGTTGGCTAGCAGCAAGTTTAGTAGGGAGTGGATTAAGGAAATAGCGCCAAATAAGTGGTTCATGAGTGATATTTTTGTGCTTGCGAGTAGGAATGCGACTTAAGTTAACAATATCAAAGTGTCTTTCTAGAAATCTCTCAGTTTCCTCCCGAGATTGACTGTTTTCATAGAAAACATGAAAAGCATATAAATCTTTGTATTCAGGATAAATGCCATAACCAGCAAAACCACCACCTAAACCATTAGAACGGTCGTGCATATAGGAGATGGATTTTACAATTTCACCACCATTAATACGTTTCCCATTACGATTAATAAAACCAGAAATAGCACATCCTGAAGGAATACGAATCTCTCCTTCTTGTTTTAACATATAGATCTCCTCCATAAAAAATATAAAATATACTCCAAAAATAGAATAGAAAAATAAAAATAAAAAAATGGCGCACTTTGAGTGCTTTTACACTCAAAGAACGCCATTGTTCTTCTATATAAATATTAATACCATTATTCTTTTTGAAAGTCAATAATTTTGCAAGATAACTTAAATTAAGATTCATTTTTTTAACTAGAATAATAATATATAAATATAGAAATATAATATTCAAATAAATTAATAAAGAGAATAAAAAATATTTATTTATGCAAATATGAACCTTTCTGAAAAGTGGAAATAAAATATTGATAAAAGTAAAATAATTAAATTTTAAAATTTTTTCAAAAAAGGTCTTGAACTTTTAGAAAAAAAAATATATAATCGGACGCAAAGAGAATACAAATTAGCAAAGGGGCTAACAAAATAACACAGTAAGTGTTATTGAGTTAGCCTCTTTTTTTATTCTTGGACCTATGGAGTAGTCTGTAAAAACAAGTAGAGAGTAGGTGAGTATTATGTTAGACACTGATTTAATTACTTATTTAGCAAAGCTTTCAAAGATAGAGATAGAAGAAGAAAGTAAGCCTAAGTTGGTAGCTGAAATGGGAGCAATTGTAGAATTAATGGATACAATAAATGATCTTACTTTAGAACAGGAGAATCTAAATGTAGGTGAGGGAGTACACCTTAATGAATTAAGACAAGATATTAAAAAAAGTTCGTATGATAGGGAGAAACTTCTACAAAATGCATCTCATCAAAAAGATGGTTTTTTCGTAGTACCAAAGGTTATGGAGTAAGGAGGAACATTATGGAGCTATGTGATAAGAGTATTGTTGAGTTAAGGAGATTATTAGACAATAGAGAGTTATCTTGCGTGGAACTCACTAGGTATTACTTAGATCGGATTGAGAGAATGGATTCACAAATAGAGAGTTATATCACAGTATGTAGGGATCAAGCATTAGAGACAGCAAAAGAAGCAGATAAAAAAATAGCTAAGGGTGAAGGTAGTGCCCTTACAGGTATCCCAATAAGTGTTAAAGATAATATGTGCATGGAGGGGGTACCAACGACTTGTGGTTCAAAGATGTTAGAAAACTTTAAATCACCCTATAATGCTACAGTAATTAATAAACTTATGGAGCAAAAGGTAGTTATCCTTGGAAAGACGAGTATGGATGAATTCGCCATGGGTGGCTCCACACAGACTTGTTACTTTAATAAAACAAAAAATCCTTGGGATATAACAAGGGTGCCAGGAGGATCTTCTGGTGGGAGTGCAGCAGCTGTTGTAGCAAAACTTACTGTTGCAGCACTTGGTTCAGATACAGGGGGGTCTATTAGGCAACCAGCAGCTTTTTGTGGAGTAACAGGGATGAAGCCTACTTATGGAAGTGTTTCTCGGTTTGGGCTTGTAGCTTTTGGTAGTTCTCTTGATCAAATAGGACCTATGGCCCATAGTGCACGTGAATGTGCCACTCTTTTAAATACAATAGGTGGTCATGATTTTAATGATAGTACTTCTTCCTTGAGGGAAATAGATTTTGAGAGTGAACTCGGTAAAGAGATTAAGGGAATGAAAATTGCTTTACCCAAGGAATTTTTTGATGAAGGAATTGATAAAGAGGTAAGAGATGCAGTGCTTAGGGCAGCCAAGCAATATGAAGAAATGGGAGCATATATTGAAGAGGTATCCATGCCCAGTCTTAAATATGCCATAGCAGCTTATTACTTACTTGCTTCAGCAGAAGCTAGTTCAAATCTTTCGAGATATGATGGGATTAAATTTGGATATTGTACACCACATGCTAAAACTTATGGGGAACGCATTGAACGCACACGAAAGGAAGGCTTTGGTGATGAAGTAAAAAGAAGAATTTTATTAGGAACTTATGCTTTATCTAGTGGCTATTATGATGCTTATTATAAAAAAGCACTTTATATAAGACAAAAGATAAAAGAGGAGTACAACAAGATTTTTGAGAAATGTGATGTCATGCTTACTCCAACAACACCTACAGTTGCTTTTAAAATAGGAGCTATTGAAAATGATCCAGTAAAAATGTATTTAGCAGATATTTGTACAGTTACAGTGAATATTGCAGGCCTTCCTGGTCTTTCAACAACTTGTGGTTATGATAAAGACAATATGCCAATTGGGATGTCTATTGTAGGTAAAGCTTTTGAAGATGCAAAAGTTATTCAGGTGGCAGATGCATTTGAAAAAGGTTTTATAAGAAAAACACCAAGTTTATAAGAAAGGGTAGGTGAAGAATATGTCAAATTATATTCCTGTTATTGGACTTGAAATACATGCCCAGCTTCTTACAAAAACAAAAATATTTTGTGGCTGTGAGGTAGACTTTGGGGGGGAACAAAATACAAGATGCTGTCCCGTATGTACAGGACTTCCAGGGACCTTGCCTGTACTTAATCAAGAAGTAGTAAGATGTGCTATTAAGGCGGGTTTAGCGTTAGGTTGTGCCATTAATCATTATTCAAAAATAGATAGAAAGAATTACTTTTATCCAGACCTTCCAAAAGCTTATCAAATCTCTCAATTTGATTTGCCTATATGCCTTTCAGGGAAGGTAAAAATAGAGGGGGATCAAGGTGAGAAATATATTCGTATTCATCATGCTCATATTGAAGAGGATGCAGGAAAGCTTATCCATGATGATATTGAGAATACTAGCCTTGCAGATTATAACAGATGTGGTGTTCCCCTTTTAGAAATTGTATCTGAACCGGATATATCTTCGGCAGAAGAGGCAAGAGCTTATATAGAAAAGGTAGCAGGGCTTCTTCAATATGCAGGGGTAAGTCTTTGCAGAATGGAAGAAGGATCTCTGAGAGCAGATGTTAACGTTTCACTTAAAAGGGCAGATGCTACAAAGCTAGGAACAAAGGTCGAGATTAAAAATCTTAACTCTCTTAAATCGATTGTAAGAGCCATTGACTATGAAATAGAGAGACAAACAAAACTATTAAATGCAGGAGAAGTTGTTATTCAAGAAACAAGGAAGTTTAATGACAATAGGGGTATAACCGTTTCTATGCGTTCCAAAGAGGATGCACATGATTATAGATATTTTAAAGAGCCAGATATTATACCTATTCGCGTTACAGAGAAAGACATAGAGGAGATTAATAAAGAATTACCAACACTTATTGATGAGAGGTTAAGTAGCTATACGACAACATACGAATTAAGTAAGGCTGATGCACAAATCCTTATAGCAGATAAGGCCATTTCAGATTTCTATAATGAGGCCATAGAGAGTTATCCAAACTATAAGGCTGTTGCCAACTTTGTAATTGTAGAGCTCATGCATTATATAAATGAGGGTGAAGTAAGTAGTGGTGAGATCCCTTTTTCAGCTGAAAGCTTTGCTACTTTAGTTAAGATGGCAGAAGAGAATGTCGTTAATAAGAATAATGCTAAGGCCATATTAAAAGTTATGCTAGAAGGACAAAAAGAGCCTATGGAGATTGCAAAAGAACAAGGCTACCTCATGAATGATAACTCTCAGGAAATTAAAGAGGTTGTTATTTCTGTAGTTAATGAATTTAAAGAAGAAGTTATAGGGTACTTGCAGGGTAAAGATAAGTTATTTGGTTTCCTGATGGGGCAATGTAGTAAGAGGCTTGCGGGTAGGGCAAACCCTAAGACAATAAAAGAAATACTTGAAGGGGAACTGGTAAAACGAAAGTAAGAAGGGAGTGGAGTCTATGTTAGCAATGGATGGAGTAGATCGTATTAAAACGATAGATATTGAAATGCTAAAGCAACAGGTTGATAAGGAAGTAACCATTGATGCTTGTATTCATAAGATAAGAACTATGAGTGAATTCTCATTTGTGATCTTAAGAACAGGTAGATATCTGATACAGGCTATTTATGAGAAAGACAGATGTAAGGATAAGATAGAGGAGCTAAAAGTAGGGTGCTATGTTAAAGCAAAAGGCTCTATACGAAAAGATGAAAGGTCTTTACTAGGTTTTGAGGTTTTACTGACAGAACTGAAGCTGTTAAGTATGCCATATGGAGAATATCCACTTAATGTAGCGCATAAAAAAATAGGGTGTGGACTTGAGGCAAACCTAGATAATCGGAGTGTTGCTCTACGTAATCCTTATGAAAAAGCTATTTTTAAGATTCAAGAGGGGGTTGTATCAGGCTTTAGAGAATTTATGATACAAGAAGGCTTTACCCAGGTCTTTACTCCTAAGATAGTAGCAGCTGGAGCTGAGGGAGGCGCCAACATTTTTAAGCTAGATTATTTTAATCAAGAAGCTTATTTAGCCCAGAGCCCACAGTTTTACAAGCAAACATGCGTGACATTTTTTGATAGAGTTTTTGAAATAGCACCGGTGTATCGTGCAGAAAAGCACAATACCTCAAGGCACCTTAATGAATATATAGGCCTTGATTTTGAGATGGCATATATTGATAGCATGTATGATGTCATGGAAATGGAAACAGCTCTGCTAAAGCATGTTATAAAGTACCTTGATAGGTATTACAAAGAATATCTCCAAACCTTAGGAGTGACTCTTCCTGTAATAGATACTATTCCTTCACTAACCTTTGTAGAAGCTATAGAGCTTATGAAGGGAAGAGGGGGAAAGAATAAATATGATTTAGAACCTGAAGATGAAGTGTTACTTTGCGAATATGCAAAAAAGCACTGGGGGAGTGAGTTTGTATTTATTACCCATTTTCCAGCATCTAAAAGACCTTTCTATGCTATGAACGATAGAGAAGATCCTAGGTTTGCATTAAGCTTTGACTTGCTTTTCAGAGGACTAGAGATTACAACAGGGGGACAACGCATTCATGACTATCAGGAGCAAGTTGCCAAGATGAAGGAAATGGCTATGCACCCAGAAGAATTTTATCATTACTTAAATAGTCATAAATATGGAATGCCACCTCATGGTGGACTGGGAATAGGACTTGAAAGGTTGGTAATGAAGCTCTTGGATCTCCAAAATGTAAGGCAGGCAAGCATGTTTCCAAGAGATGTTCATCGCCTAGAGCCTTAAAGCAAAAGATAATAAATAAAAATAAAACAGGATTAATTGAGGAGGAATTTATTATGACAGTAGTATCAGAAATGTTTGGATGTAATGTATTTAACGAGGCAGTAATGCAAACGAGATTACCCAAAAATATTTTTAAATCTCTTAAAAAGACAATGGCAGAAGGGACAGAGCTTAAGCCAGAGGTAGCAGAGGTTGTAGCCAGTTCTATGAAGGATTGGGCACTTGAGAAAGGAGCCACTCATTTTACTCATTGGTTTCAACCAATGACAGGTATTACGGCTGAGAAGCACGATGCCTTTATTTCACCTACATCAGATGGTAGGATTATTATGGAGTTCTCAGGTAAGGAGCTTATTAAAGGAGAACCAGATGCGTCATCCTTCCCTTCAGGAGGTCTTCGTGCCACCTTTGAAGCGAGAGGATATACCACATGGGACCCAACCTCTTATGCTTTTGTGAAAGATGGAACACTTTATATACCTACAGCTTTTGGTTCATATAGTGGAGAGGTACTGGACAAAAAAACTCCGCTACTTCGTTCGATGGAAGCTATCAATGTGCAAGCACTTCGTATTTTAGCTAAATTTGGAAAAAATGTAACAAGGGTTACTACTACTGTAGGCCCAGAACAAGAATACTTCTTAATAGATAAGGAAATGTACAAAAAACGTAAAGACCTTATTTTAACGGGAAGAACACTTTTTGGTGCAAAGCCTCCTAAAGGGCAAGAACTAGAGGATCATTACTTTGGAAATATTCGTACAAGAGTTGCGGAGTATATGAAAGACCTAAATGAAGAATTGTGGAAGTTAGGTATTTTGGCTAAAACAGAGCACAATGAAGTAGCACCAGCTCAACACGAGTTAGCACCTATCTTTGGTACAACAAATATCGCTACAGATCATAACCAATTAACAATGGAACTTATGAAGAGGGTAGCAGAGAGACATGGACTTGTCTGTTTGCTTCACGAAAAACCTTTTGCAGGTGTAAATGGTTCAGGTAAACACAATAACTGGTCTATTTCAACAAATACAGGAGAAAATCTCCTAGAACCAGGCAAATCACCAAAGGATAATACACAGTTTTTAGTATTTTTAGCAGCTGTAATTAAAGCTGTTGATGAATATGCAGACCTTTTAAGAGTTTCTGCTGCCAGTGCAGGGAACGACCATCGATTAGGGGCTAATGAAGCACCTCCTGCCATTGTATCTATGTTTTTAGGAGATGAACTCACACATATTTTAGAATGCATCGAAAAAGGCCAGGTTGCTGAAGAAACAACCAAGTGCTTTATGGAAACAGGTGTGACAGCACTTCCTAGGTTTGCAAGAGATACAACAGATCGTAATAGAACTTCACCATTTGCTTTTACAGGAAATAAATTTGAGTTTAGAATGTTAGGCTCTTCAGCGTCTATTGCAGGAACCAACATTGTGCTAAATACAATAGTGGCTGAAGAATTAGAGAAATTTGCAGATCGTTTAGATAAAGCCAGTGATTTACAAACAGAAGTATTAGCTATTGTAAAAGAAACGATGGAGAAGCATAAAAGAATTATCTTCAATGGTAATAACTATAGTGATGAGTGGGTAGAAGAAGCAAAAAGACGTGGCCTTAACAACTTAAAAACATCAGTTGAAGCCCTTCCAGCTTTTGCTTCTGAAGAAAGTATCAACCTTTTTGTTAAACACAATATCTTTACAAAAGCAGAAGTTATATCTCGTTGTGAGATTATGTTAGAGGGCTATTCAAAAGCTATTAATATAGAAGCTCTCACTATGTTAGATATGGTTAAGAGAGAAATGTTACCGGCTATACTCAACTACTCAAAGAAAGTTTTTGATACGCTTAAAGTTAAACAAGATTTAGCTCTCAACATGAGTTTAGAAAAGGAGCAAGCTTATGCTATAAGACTTTCTAATTTAACAGAGTCATTAATGAGTAAAATAGAGGAGCTTGATAAGTTAATACTAGAGACAAAGAACTATTCCGATGCTATTGATGCTGCTAAATTCTATAGGGAATATGTTTTTGAAGCAATGCAAACCTTAAGGGTAGTAGCAGATGAACTTGAAACAATAATTCCTGCTCATGATTGGCCATTTCCAACATACGTAGACCTACTCTTCTACGTATAATCACATAGATACTCCAAAAAAAGGTGCCGCTACTCCCGGCACCTTTTTTTGGGTGTTAGAAAAACGGTTATTTTTCTCTATGACAAGAGGAATCCAACCATTTAGTTTAACCTATATAATATACTTGATGTTAAGTGATTGTAGACCATAGCCTTTCATCCATTGAAAACAGTAGAACGGGTAACAACCAGTAGCAACAAGCTTGGCAGGCCCACAATCATCATATTGATAATAGTTAAAGTAGTATGTTGCTTTTGCCAATAAATAAGTAGAACAAAGGTATAGCTATAAAATAAATATTTAAAGCAAAATGGATTTACACTATTATGAAAATTTAATATATAATAGATTTGTACGGATACTTATAGAGAGACGGGGGAACAGAGTTGGAGAGAATAAAAAAGGTAAAACCTATGGCAGCTATATGGAAAATAGCTAAGGCGTTACACTCTGAACATATGACTAACGAGGTTTTATATTCTGTATTAAGAGAAGTAGCTCAGGTTGTAGACGCAGAATCTGCTACCATTTGGTTTTATAATAACAAGGAAAAAAGGTTATATCCGAAATATATAATAGGGCCAGTTGCAGACAAATTAAAAGATACAAGTTTAGGGTTAGGTGAGGGAATAGCAGGAATTGTTGTCAATAATGAAGAATCCGTCATTATACGAAATTGTCAAAATACTTTAGGCTTAGCTAATCGCTTTGATAAAATAACAGGTTATATAACGAAAAGTATGATTTGTGTCCCTATTATAAATGAGGAAAAATGCTTAGGATGTATTCAACTCATTAATAAACATAATGAGCAACTTTTTGATGAGGATGATTTAGAGTTATGTGAAAATATAGCCTTATTTTTAGGATTTCACATTCAGCAAAGTGGTTCTTTTTTATTAAATTTAAAATAAAAGTCACCCTTATTATTTGGAATTAATCCCAAACAATAAGGGTGACTAATGAATATAAGTTTTAAGAAACAGCTGATTTTTTCATTACCCCATAAATAGGTGTAGAAATAAGTATAATTGAAAGTATGCTGGTAATGATTAATTCAGGAAGGATATAAGAGGCATTATATCCTAGGGAATATACAACAGGGCTGATACCTTCTGGGGCGAAATTTTTGAAAAAGATGATGCCAGATAAAAAGTGCATGGTCCCTCTTCCTAAAAGAGCAATAGAAACGGCTAAGATAGTACGTACTTGAATACTTTTGATAGATTTTGGAGCAATACCAGAAAGACCTAAAAAGCCAAAAGCTAGTGGATAATCAAAAATCAACTGGATCCAGTTAAGAACCCAAGCATCTTGCATGAGATGAAGGAAACCATCAGCAATACCTACTACAATACCAGCAACGGGACCAAAGACCATAGAGTATAGAATAATAGGAAACATACTAGCTAAAGTAATAGAACCGCCTTGAGGCATTTTATAAAGACGGATGTAAGAAAGAATAAAAGATAGAGCAATACACATCCCACCATAAACAAGCTTCTTAGTTGTTAGGGTAGAGGAGGAATGTGACTTCCTTTTTGAAAGAAATACAATTCCTAAGAGAGAAAGTAAAAGCAAAAAGGCTAGGACTGCCCAAACAAGAGGACTGATTTCAAAAAGTTTTGCAAAAATATTAGACATAAAAAAACTCCTTTCAAAGATTATATTTCTTTGCTAGAAGGTGAAGAGAAATAATAAAAAGCCACACGAATGTGTGGCTTCAATTATCTCGTAGCACATTCGCTTCCTTGCAGCAGCATTATCTGTAAGCAAGTTATAAGGGTCTGTACGCTATGTACACTCTCAGCTAAAAAGCTCCCCTAGCAAAAGAATATTTGATTAATAAAGTAAGTATAGTACAGGCACTTGTTTTTGTCAAATTTTAATAATTCAAAATAAACAAGATAAATGTATGTGAAAATATTGTTCCCCAAATTGTTGTATGATAGAATAAAGTTTAATTTATAGGATAGAAGTTAAGCAAAGGACGAAGCTTTCTCTTTTGCTAGAGAAAATAGAAAAAAGACTATAGGATTGAGGGTGAAGAAATGAAAAGAGAACTAAAACTAGGGATTATCAAACTGGGGACCATTATATGCGGCATCTTATGGGCCATTAATACATTAGTACCTGTGATTTTGAGAAAGTATATAGAGATTATATTATTAGGAGACAGGGCTAATGGCGCAGTTAGTATCGGAATTATTGGTGGTGCAGATGGCCCTACATCAATTTTTATTGCCTCTACCATGGGACCTGTCAGTTTGGGAATAACAATCCTTTTAGCAGGACTAACGCTAGCAGGATGCATTACTTTATGGGTAAGCAAAAAGAGAGATAAGCAATGAAAAACATCAATTCGATTCAGTTAACAGCTCAAGATTATTACTGCTGTATATGTGGTATTTACTTTAAGGAAGAATTAGAAAGGGAGAAATGCCATCTTAAGCCCCACCAATATAAGGTAAAAGCTAATAAATAGTAAGGCTCTCTTGACAAGGAAGACCTATTTGATTATGCTTATACTTAGTAGAAAAATAATTTGGCTATGAAGAGAAATCAGTATAAAACTGGCTTTTAATAAAAAAGAGAGGAAGCTCACCGGGTGAAAGGCTTCTAAAGCAAAGCTATATTGTCCAAGCTCAGAGCTCTGCGCAAAATCATAAACGCAGCGGGAACTTCCGTTACAAAGTAACTAAGATAATATGAGGTGAACTTGTATTAATTAGGGTGGTACCGCCAAGAATAGATGGCCCCTATGCATTTTATGCATAGGGGTTTTTAGTTTTTAAAAATTCTAAAATAAGAGAATCAATTACAACCAGGATTAGATTTCTAGCTTTTATAAGCTTTTAAACAAGGCTTTTAAACAAGATAAGCAGATAAGGTAATCAGTAATAGGGTTATTTAAAATGGTATCATTTATAGTAGTCGTTAATTATGTTCAAAGAAAAGGATGAAAAGATAATGTTAATGAGCAAGTTATTAGGTGAAAGATTTAAAGAGAAGCCAGGGGAGGCAACAAGCATTAGTCATATTTACTTGCTAAGAGGAGGCTATGTGCGTCAAGTAACCAATGGCATTTATTCTTTACTTCCACCAGCGAAGAGAGTAGTTGCAAAGATTGAAAATATTATCCGTCAAGAGATGGACAAGGTGGACGGACAAGAGGTTCTTTTTCCAGTAGCTTTGCCAGGAGATTTATGGCAAGAATCAGGTCGTTTTGATGCAGTAGGAAGTGAACTGGTACGTTTTAAAGATAGAGTGGGCAAGGATATGGTTTTAGGTATGACCCATGAGGAGGCTGCTGTGCATTTAGCACGTACAGAAGCTAAATCTTATAGCCAGTATCCTTTTATGATCTATCAGATTCAAACAAAATTTAGAGATGAGCCTCGTGCAAGAGGTGGGCTGATTCGCGTAAGAGAGTTTACCATGAAGGATGCCTATTCTTTTCATACTTCACAAGAAGACCTAGAAAGCTACTATGAGGAATGCTTGCAAGCCTATCATACTATTTTTAAAAGAGTAGGGGTGCCAGAGGTAATATGTGTCAAATCAGATACGGGCATGATGGGTGGAAAGGTAGCTCATGAGTTTATGCTTCTTACAGATATTGGAGAAGATACCATCGTCGTTTGTGATAGTTGTGATTACCAGTCCAATATGGAAGTAGCCATCTCTAAACTAGCTGTGGCTACGACTGAGGAAGGTGAGATAGAAGAGGTCTATACCCCAGAAGCACATACCATTGAACAAATTGCAGAATTACTAGGTGTAACAAGCAGTCAAACCCTAAAAGCCTGTGTTTTTGAAGTAGAAGGTCAAGAGGAGCCCCTTATTGTATTTATTAGAGGAGACCTTCAAGTGAATGAATCAAAACTACAAAAGCTAGTTAAAGCGGAAGTCAGACCTTTTGAACGCTATGAAGACACACCAGAGCTTTGCTATGGATTTATGGGGCCTTATAACTTAAAAGCAGATAGGGTAAAAGTGATTTTTGATGCTTCTCTTCAAAATGAGAAAAACTTAGTAGCAGGAGCCAATAAAATGAATTACCATATTAAAGGCATTAGTGTAGCAAGAGATATTAAGCCTGAGGCTTATTATGATGTGGCACAAGTCAATGAAGGCCATGAATGTCCTAATTGCCATGGAAAACTACAGTTCAAGAGAGGGGTAGAAGTAGGAAACATATTCCAGCTAGGTACGCGCTATTCAGAAAGTATGCATATGACCTATACAGACTCTGATGGCAAAGCCAAGACGCCTATTATGGGCTGCTATGGAATTGGAGTAGGAAGACTTCTGGCTTGTATTATAGAAGCACGCCATGATGCTTGGGGGCCTATTTGGCCAATGGCAGTGGCACCATGGCAAGTACACCTTTGTGTGCTTAAGAGCAAGTCTCTAGATACTAATAGTATTGGATTTGAGATCTATAATAAGCTAAGTAAACGCTTTGAAGTTTTAATGGATGATCGCAATGTGGCTCCAGGGGTTCAGTTTGCAGATGCAGACCTTTTAGGCATACCTGTTCGTGTTGTAATTGGTGAAAAGAACTTAAAAGAAGGAAATGTAGAGCTAGTAACAAGAGATAAAACAATTAAGAAGCTAATCGCCCTTGAAAATATTGAAGAAGAGGTAGCAGCTTTAGTAGAGGAATTATTACAGTCAAATGACTAAATTATTTCCACGGAAATAAAAGGGGGGATAGGGTGCTTGGCATAGTTGTATTTATTCTAACTGTTTTAGCATTAGATCTTGGTAACGAAGGCCTGAATCGATTAGGATGGACACCTTTTGAAGGTATTCAAAAGAAGCTAAGATACTTAAGAAATAAAAAGCTATGGATGTATATAAGCCTTGTCTTAAGCATAATGCTAGGTGTAGGGATAGGAAGCTTATGTGGATTAAGTGAGATAAGGTTATCTATAGTAGGAGGAATATGCTGTAGCCTGAGTAATATATTTTTTGAGAACACTTGGTTTGACAGCTTACGTAATACACTGCGTTAACTTAATATGTGATCCATTAATAACGTATGAATAGTTATAGAATGAAAAATAAATCTATTATCTAACAAAGGAGAAAAAAGAGGATGGCAGGAAAACAAAAATTTGTATCTGAAATTACGGATATGGACAAAGACTTTGCACAATGGTATACGGATGTAGTAAAAAAGGCGGAGCTTGTAGATTATGCAAGTGTTAAGGGCTGTATGATTATTAAACCTTATGGATATGCCATTTGGGAGCTTATTCAGCAACAATTGGATAAACGTTTTAAAGAAACAGGTCATGTGAATGTGTATATGCCTATGTTTATCCCAGAAAGTTTATTGGAAAAGGAAAAAGACCATGTAGAAGGCTTTGCTCCTGAAGTGGCTTGGGTAACCCATGGCGGTAAAGAGGAATTAACAGAGAGACTTTGTGTAAGACCAACATCAGAAACCTTATTCTGTGATCACTATGCTAAAGAAATTCAATCCCATAGAGACTTACCTAAGCTTTATAATCAATGGTGTTCTGTAGTACGTTGGGAAAAAACAACACGTCCTTTCTTACGCACCACAGAATTCTTATGGCAAGAAGGGCACACTGCGCATGCTACAGCTGAAGAAGCAGAAGCTGAAACAGTACGTATGCTCAATGTATACTCTGAGTTTTGTGAAAATGTCCTAGCTATCCCTGTAGTTAAAGGACAAAAAACAGAAAAAGAAAAGTTTGCAGGAGCTAAAGCAACCTATACCATTGAAAGTCTAATGCATGATGGAAAAGCACTTCAATCAGGAACGAGTCATAACTTTGGTGATGGCTTTGCAAAGGCTTTTGGCATTCAATACACGGATAAAAACAACCAACTTCAATATGTACATCAAACTTCATGGGGAATGACAACACGTCTTATAGGGGCATTAATTATGGTACATGGAGATAATAGTGGGCTTGTACTTCCACCAGCTATTGCGCCCGTACAAGTGATGATTATTCCAGTAGCGCAGCACAAAGAAGGCGTATTGGATAAAGCCTATGAACTTAAAGCAAGACTTCAAGAAGTGGGACGTGTAAAAGTAGACGATAGTGATAAGTCTCCAGGATGGAAGTTCAGCGAGCATGAAATGAAAGGGGTTCCTGTTCGACTTGAAATAGGGCCAAAGGACATTGAAGCCAATCAAGCTGTCCTGGCAAGACGTGATACAGGAGAAAAAGTAATCGTAAGTCTTGACCAAATTGAAGAAGAAGTGAAAAAGATATTAGAAGCTATGCAAAAAGAAATGCTTGAAAAAGCAAGAAACCATAGAGAAGCTCATACCTATTCTGCAGTAACCATGGAAGAGTTTGCTAAAACAATAGAAGAAACACCTGGATTCGTAAAAGCCATGTGGTGTGGGGATGAAGCATGTGAGAATAAAATAAAAGAAGAAACAGGTGCAACATCACGTTGTATGCCTTTTGAGCAAGACCAATTAGCGGATACATGTGTTTGCTGTGGTAAACCTGCTAAGAAGATGGTTTATTGGGGTAAAGCGTATTAAATAGAATACTAATTGAATAAGGTAATAATTAAATAAAGAGGGCAGTTACATTAAGCATTTAAGTTTATAAGAAGATCAGGCTAAAGGAGTTAGAATGGATCTAACTTTAGCACTTATCTGTTTATAAGGAGTATGCTTACAATGTAATGGCCCTTTTTGCATTAAGTGAGTTGGAAAAAGGTTCATTTATGTGATAAGTACTTGCGCGCCCACTTGTTTTTTTGAAGTTTTCTTCTGATTAGGGAAATTTCTTGACAATCCCCAGTAGGGGAGAGTTTATAGTTTAATAAATGAAGCTACTAAAGCTCTTTTAAAAAGTAAATAGTTTATGGGGGTAAAAGCATGGATAAATATGAAATGAGCAAAGAGTTAAAAGTACTCTATCAAAGTACAAAAAAGGACCCGTTTTTTGTTGACGTACCAATAATGAATTATCTTACTTTTGATGGGAAAGGACATCCTAAGGAGGAGGACTTTCAGAGAGCTTGTGAAGCGTTATATACCCTTTCTTATATCATTAAATTTGAGATTAGCCGCAAGGAGCTAGATAGAACATACAAGGTAAGTCCTATGGAAGTGACTTGGTATTTAGATAAAAATAAGGAGGGTATTTCTTTTACTTGGACAATGATGATTAGGCAACCCGAATTTATAACCCAAGAGATGCTAGCTCAAGCTATTCAGATTGCAAAGAGCAAGGGCAAGGAAATAGCTTATGATAGAGTATTTTATAAAAGCATCGATTTTGGAAGATGTATTCAGTGCTTTCATCTTGGAGATTATAATAATATGAATGCTACTCTTGAGAAAATCATGGCTTATGCAAAGGCTAACGAAGTAGCCTGTGACCAGTATACACATGACATTTATTTGAATGATATGCGCAAAACAAAAGTAGAAAACTACAAAACTATTATGCGTACCAAGGTAAGGGACAGTTCACAACCTCAAGCAATGAGATAAGAAGGGTGTCCATAACCTGGAGGTAATCAATTAAGGGTAGCAGGAAGGATAATTTAAATGTAACTCTATTATCTCATAGATAAGTATAGTATAATAAACTAAAGATAGCGTTAGGAGGTATGAAATGAAGAGACAAGACTATATTTCTTGGGATGATTACTTTATGGCAATGGCGTTACTAGCTGCCAAAAGAAGTAAAGACCCAAGTACTCAGGTGGGAGCGTGTATTGTAAGTGGGGAAGATTGTATAGGACAGCGACCTAATACGATATTGAGTCTAGGTTATAATGGACTTCCTATTGGTTGCCAAGATGATACTTTTCCATGGGATAGAAAAGGAGAGTTTTTAGAAACCAAATATCCTTTTGTAGTGCATGCAGAGTTAAATGCCATTCTTAATGCTCAAGGTAAATCCTTAGTAGGTGCCAAATTATATGTTGCCCTTTTCCCTTGCAATGAATGCTGCAAGGCCATTATTCAATCAGGTGTTCATGAAGTTATTTATTTATCAGATAAATATGCAGAAACGGATGCAGTAAAGGCTTCTAAGAGAATGTTTGCTGCCGCAGGTGTCAAGTTAACCAAATTAGAAACGCCAACTACAAAGATTGTTTTAGACTTTAGTATAGAAAATATTTAAAAAGATGCTTTGCATAGCTGGAAGCTTAGAGTGGAAACTTTAAGCAGAAGCCTATGTAGAGCATCTTTTTAAGTAGAGGTTATTTTCCTTTTTTGTTTTTACTAGGGGTTTTAGCATTTTTGCTATTTTTATCAGCTTTAGTTGTTTTGGCTGATTTAGTAGCTTGAGTTTTATTGGCCATATGAGGACCTCCTTTCTTAAAGGGATTTTAAATAGCATGTACAGGTGGGTATGCTATAAAATATGAGGGGTAGGTGGAAATATATGCTATAAAGTTTAATTCTTTATAAACTTTATGGTAGAGGAACAAGCTAGAGTAAATAACTAAGCTTCGGTTCGATTAAAATAGGTTTGGGTGGCTATATAACCAGCTTGGTAAAGTGCATTATAAGAAGGATGTCCAGGATCAATATCAAAATCAAAGGAAGGAACTGTGCCTGTATTGATTTCAATACTTCTTTTCATACAAGCTTGGTCCTGACGATAATAATCCATCTGTAAAGTGGTAGCAGAAGAAAGAATATTACTTATAAAATCAATGAGGTTCTGTATGGGCTTAGGGGATAAGGAGCTAGTAAACATGCATCCCAGCGTTTGTTGTGCAAGAGAAGTTTTATCAAATAGTTCAATAGGGTAAATGGCTAATAATCCACCATCTGAAAAGACGAGGGGGTTATTTTTTTGTTCCTGATTTACAGCACTTGATTTAATGGCTTCAAAGAAGATGGGAACGGACATAGAAATACGAACAGCTTCTGCCACTTCCATATAAGGAGTTGTTTCATAAGAAAAGATAATGGAGGATTGATTACTGACATCTGTTCCAGTGATATAAAGCTCCAGGAAAGGCCTATTGTTTCTATGAATAGCAGTATTTTGAAAGTCAGCAAAGGTATAGGGAGGTTGCTTTTTGGCTACATCAAATTGCATAGCAATTTGTGTTTGAATCCAATTATAGAAATAGGAAGAGGAATACCAACCATACTGTTTGATGAGACGATAGACACAATCAATATTTCCAAAGACCTTATCTAATTGTTTCTTGAGATAGGGGGAGATAAACCGTGTAGTAAAGATCTCATCTTGACCAGGGACTTTACGATAATCCAAGGAATCAGCTATGGTCTTAAGCTCACTAAAAGGAAGATTAAAGCTAGTTAAACAAGCAGTGATTGCACCTGCTGATGAACCTGCTACACGTTCTATATTAGGCATTAAATCCTGGGAAAAGAGGTAATCTAGAACACCCAGGTAGGCTATGCCCCAAACCCCTCCGCCACTAAAAACTAAATTACTAATAGAGGTATCCATAGTTTCACCTCATCTTGTTTTTCACAATATATTCCTAAAGGTTAAAAAATATGTTTAGTAGGTGGCCTTTATAATGAGGGGATTAACAATATTATGAATGGAGAGAAATTTATGATTGTGTATAAGCATGGCATTACAACGTATTGGATTAAAGTTAAGTTGAAGTGAAACTACGCTAAGACTAAGAAAAACACAGCATGTTAGGAAAAAGAAAAATAGAGTGGATAACTAAGAGAGGAAAAGGAATGATTGTGGATAAAAAAGTGCTCTCACAAGAGAAACTTGTCTGTTTTGCGAGAGCACTTTTTTAATGAGCTATTTTAGAGTTTCCATAGATAACTAGCTTTACGAGGGATATTAATTACTTTTTGTAAGAGCGCATTACTGACACATTGGCTACATGGTTGATATGTAATAGGGCAAAAGCAAAAGCATCACAAGTAGGTTCCAGTGCATCCACCATGGTTTTATTGCCTCTTGAAGGCTTACCACGCTCTTTGATGCCAGTAAGTCCAGCGGTAAGCATTCCACATAAGATAGAAATAGGAAGCATTGACTTGTGGGGCAACTCCTTTTTTGGTAGTAGTGAGTTGAAAAGTAGGGTTATAACCTTAAGTTGAGGAGGTAATTTGATATTGTAGAAAAAGCAAATTAAATGAAAGCACATAAAATTGTATAAAATTTTAGCGCAAATCTATACATTCTTTTTGGTAACTAGCTGGATTAAACTAATCTAAAAGAGTAAAGGAGAAGAAGGGAGTATGTTAAAAAAAATATTAATAATTGCCTTAATAGCTTTTACAGCCACAGGTTGTAATAGGGTTCAAGAGGATGGTACAGTCAAACAAGAACACTCAGTTTTTACGGACTATACAAAGGAATCTACAATAGTTAAGAAGGATACTGATAATACAGGGACAGGGTTATTGCCTATAGAGAGGGAAAGTATAGAGCTAGGGGAAGTATCGCCAGAGCATGAATACTATGACATAATCAAGCAAGAACACTCCGATTTTACCGACTATACAAAGGAATTTAAACTATATGATCAGGAAATAGATGATTATTTTGTTATACATTATTCGCTACCACCTGATTATGATGCCACAAAAGAATATCCAGCAGTTTTTCTGACAGATGGGGTATGGCGATTAAGTGATCATCCAGAAATAAGAGAATTGATGATCAGTGGACAGATGGAAGATGTTATTTTAGTGAGTATTGGTTATCCTAATGGCTATGATTATGAAAAAATAAGAGAGAGAGACTTTGTTAAAAGGCCAGAAGATTTTTTGAATTTCATTGTAAATAATATTGTGCCCTATATAAATGAGCAATATCCATTACAACAAGATAATCTAGCACTTATGGGGCATTCTTATGGGGGCTTTTTCACTTTCTATGCATTATTTAATAGAGACAGGATTGGTGAAAAAACATTTAAGAATTATTCAGTAGGAAGTCCTTTTCTCCAAGCTTCAACTGATAAACTAGAATATGTTCCAGACTTTGAAAAACAGTATTACGAAAGAAATCAAACATTGGATGCCAATGTCTATGTAACGATAGGGGGAAGAGAAGAGGCTTTTTATACGGTAGGAATTGAAGAGTTTATCAATCAAATTTTATTGCCAAGAAATTATGAAGGGTTAAATTTAGTCTATGAAAAGATAGAAGGTGAAGAACATGTGACCGTGTTCAAACCTGTTATAAAAAAAACAATGCTTATGTATTATGGAATAGAGAAGTAGGAAAAAAGGATATGGTTTGTGTTGTTTTAGAAAGTTGGACATAAACTTATTATAATAACATCGGCAGGGGCTTACCCCTGCCTTATTTATTGCATAAAAGTAGGGCAATCGCACAATTCATGGAATGAATGGCTATGCCCTTTGTTTACTTATTTACAAAATGAAAGGATTAATTATAAAGAACGTTTAATAGATTATTTATGAGTAATATAGCCTTCTTCTTTAAGGAGCTCTGCAATAAGAACAGCACCACCAGCAGCACCTCTTACAGTATTGTGTGAAAGGCCAACAAACTTGTAGTCATAGAGAGAATCTTCTCTAAGACGACCAACGCTTATACCCATACCGTTCTCTAAGTCACGGTCTATACGGGTTTGAGGTCTATTATCTTCTTCAAAATACGTAATGAATTGTTTTGGAGCACTTGGAAGATTAAGGGTTTGAGGTTTTCCTTTATAGTTTTTCCAAGCTTCTAAGATTTGCTCTTTAGTAGGTTTTTTCTTGAAAGAAACAAATACAGTTGCTAAATGCCCATCTAATACAGGAACACGGATACATTGTGTTGTGATAAGAGGTGCTTGTGCTTTTACAATCTCACCATTTTCTACAGTACCCCATATTTTAAGAGGCTCTTGTTCGCTTTTTTCTTCTTCCCCACCAATATAAGGAATAACATTATCAATCATTTCAGGCCATTCTTTAAAAGTCTTGCCTGCGCCAGAAATAGCTTGATAAGTAGAGGCAACAACAGTAGTTGGCTCAAATTCTAGAAGAGCTGATAACATAGGGACATAGCTTTGGATAGAACAGTTTGGTTTGACAGCAATAAAACCTTTTGTTGTGCCAAGGCGTTTTCTTTGGGCAGCAATGATTTCTAGATGACTATCATTGATTTCAGGTATAACCATAGGCACATCAGAAGTCCATCTATGAGCAGAGTTGTTAGAAACAACAGGTGTTTCAGCTTTAGCATAAGCTTCTTCTAAGGCTTTAATCTCGTCTTTTTTCATATCTACAGCACAAAATACGAAATCGACTTCTGAAGCAACTTCTTCCACATTGGCAGCATCTTTTACAATAAGGGTTTTAACAGCTTCAGGGATAGGAGCATTCATTTTCCAACGATCAGCTACAGCTTCTTCATAGGTTCTGCCTGCAGAGTTTTTACTAGCAGCAATTACTTTAACTTCAAAAAAAGGATGATTTTCAAGTAAGATGACAAAACGTTGACCTACCATCCCTGTACCACCCACGATACCTACTCTTAATTTATTGTTCATATTAACCACCTTCACAGTTTAGGATATATAATTATCTTATTTTACCCACTTAATATTAAAAAATCAATATAGTATAAAATTTTTTGATAATATATCCAAATAATATATGAATTATTATAAATTAATGGTTGTTTTTATGCAAATAAAGTTTGTCTGAACGATTTTAATCATAGTATATAGTGTAGTAAAACTGTTTTTAACAGATAGAAGGTGTCGAAGTATAACATTTAGTTCCTATCTAGAGGCATTCTAAGCATTAGAGTCCTTTCTATATAGAAACCCTAAATGTTAAGATTCCTTATAGAGATATTCTCTAGTAAGAGGGAGCGTATTATTAATACCCTTAGTAAAAAGGATTTGATGTAAATCAATCATACCATTGTTAAAACTGGCTGCACAGCCACACAGATAGAGTCGCCACATACGGATAAAACGCTCATCAAAAAGGGCTTCAATTTTAGGGAGGTTGCTCTCAAAGCGATGATACCAACAGAGTAAAGTTTTAACATAGTGAGGCCTTAGACTTTCAATATCTTGTACATGGTAATGATACTCTGCAGAGCGAGTAATAATCTCTCTAAGGGAAGGAATCACCCCACCTGGGAAGATATATTTTTTAATCCAAGGGTCACCAGGGGACTCACAAAGAGAACTGATATAATGCAATAGGAAAAGACCTTTATCTTTTAGGACAGCATCTACATTTTGAAAAAAGAGGTCATAATTTTCTCGACCTACATGTTCTAGCATACCTACACTGACAATGCGGTCAAAGCTCAGCATAGATTTCTCTAAATCCCTGTAATCCATAATCTTCACTTGGAGATAAGCTTGTAGCTGCTCTTCCCTAATCCGTTTTTGGCATTCTTCATATTGCTCTTCACTTAATGTAATACCTACACCATGAATCTTATACTTTTTAGCTGCTTCAATGAGGAGATAGCCCCAACCACAACCTATATCTAATAAGGTCATATTAGGTTTTAGATTAAGCTTCTTTAGGATGTAGTCAATTTTATTGAGTTGGGCTTGATAAAGAGAATCCTTAGGTGATTTATAGTAAGCACAAGAATAGCTAAGGGTTTCATCTAACCAGAGTTTATAAAAGGAATTACCTATATCATAGTGAGAGCAAACCTCGTTTTTTTGATTTTTAGCAGAAGGGGAAGTATAAAGGAGTTTCTTAAGGGCATGTTCGTCCTTATTAAATTTAGAACTGTATTTAAGGAACTCATTAAGAGCCTCATAGAGATCTCCTTCAATCTCAAGCGTACCATCCATATAGGCTTCACCCAGAGCGAGGGTGGTACTCTTAAGGAGCTTTTTGTAACTTAGGGTATCCTTCATAATGACGTTAAATGCAGGGGAAGAATTGCCTACATGAAGTTCTTCTCCTGTTTCAAAAGTTAAGTTAAAAGAACTTTGGTCAAAGCGTTCCAGGTATTTTTTTAATAGTTTGTTTTTAAAACTCAATCTCATCACTCCTTATAAAAGGAGTATAGCCAATCTTCTAAAAGATTAACCTTGATTTGTTTTTTCTTGTTCTACAAATTTAAAAGTTTTGATGATGAGAGGCATGTGTATACGATCAGACCAAATAATGACATAGGGATAGGGAGCACCTTCAACAGCAAGAGGTGTTTTATACTGAACAATAAGGGCAGCCTCACGGTCACTTAAAGGTTTAATCTGGTCAGAAGAGGGGTAAATAAGGCGAGCTGGCTCACCATCTACAGTAAGCTTTGTTACTTTAGGGGTACTACCATAAGGCTTATAGGGTAGATTGATTTCATCTTGAGTTACTTCATCCAGGGTGCCTTCATTAGAGGAAAGGTCGCTGACTTCAAAATAGCCTGTCTTTCCTTCATACTTATCAGCGTAGCGAGGGTTTTTGACCCATGCGCTAGGATATTTAAAAGAGATTTTATACTTATTGCTAATAAAGGTATTAAAAGTAGGAGGATCAGGTAAGACCATTTCTTCAGGTGTAAGAGATGGATTACCCTGTTCTCCTTCATTTCGCTCATAAGAGCGTCTCTGTTGCTGGGTTAGTGAACTATAAGAAACAAGCCCAAGGGCTAATACAGGAAGCATATTCATAATAATTACCTCACTTAAAAGAATGTTATAATATCATATTAAATGGGAAGAATGATGGTTACTAAAAAATAGATGAATAGTCATATTTTAGATTGACAAAGCAGGAGAGTACTTTTAAAATCTAAGTGTGCATATGCACACTAATTTAAGGAGTGTATAATGGCAAGAGAAAAGAAAGCAAGAAGAGTATGTGAAGAACCACCTAATCGGTTATTTAAGCCAGAGAAGCCTTGCAGTGAATATATGACCCTTAGCATCGAGGAATTGGAAACCGTTAGACTTTGTGATTTGGAAGGCCTAGACCAAGATGAAGCGGCTAAGCGAATGAATATTTCAAGAGGTACATTTCAGAGGATTCTCTATGCTGCAAGGAAACGAATAGCAGAGGCCTTAGTGAAAGGAAATGGAATGGCTATAGAGGGTGGTAACTATGAGGTGGCAAGAGAATGTTGTCAAGCAAAAAAGCAATGTAAAACATGCAGATTCTTAGAAAATACAAAAGGAGACCAAAAAAATGAGTGAAAGTCAAAATTGTTCACATCAATGTAATAGCTGTGGAGCAGATTGTAGTGACAGAAAGCCTACAACGTTTTTGGAAAAGCCTCATCCACTCAGTCATATCAAGAAAGTAATAGGTGTAGTGAGTGGTAAGGGGGGAGTAGGGAAGTCATTAGTGACCTCTATGCTAGCAACCCTTATGAATCGAAAAGGGTACGAGACAGCTATTTTAGATGCAGATATTACAGGACCTTCTATTCCAAAGGTATTTGGTATTACCCAGAAGGCTATAGGGAATGAGACAGGTATTTTCCCTGTTCTGACCCAAAAGGATATAAAGGTAATGTCTGTTAACTTATTATTAGAAAATGATAGTGACCCTGTTGTTTGGAGGGGGCCTGTTATTGGAGGGACAGTTAAACAGTTTTGGACAGATGTTATTTGGGAAGATGTGGATTATATGTTTATTGATATGCCGCCAGGGACAGGGGATGTGCCTTTAACTGTCTTTCAATCCATACCATTAGATGGCATTGTTATTGTTGCTTCGCCACAAGAATTAGTATCAATGATTGTAGCTAAAGCAGTAAATATGGCAAAGAAAATGAACATTCCTATTCTAGGGCTTGTAGAAAACATGAGTTATGTCCAATGTCCAGATTGTGACAAGAAGATCTATGTATTTGGAGAAAGTCATATAGAAGAAACAGCCAAAACCTATGGCTTAGAAGTGCTAGGCAAACTGCCATTAGATCCTCAAGTGGCACAGCTTTGTGATAGGGGACAGATCGAAGACTTTGAAGGTAATTGGCTAGATGAAGCAGCAGCTAAAATAGAAAAAGTTTAGTAACCTTAGTAGCAAAGAAGTGCTATATAGGAATAAGACAGTAGGCAATAGCATGATTTAAGGTACTTCAAAAGGGTATGAAACAAAAACAGTACATTGTTTTTGTTTCATACCCTTTTAAGTTATAAACCTAAGAGATAAATAAGTAAACGGTAAATAAGTATGAGTTACTAATGAGTAGTATCATTAAATAATTCCTTACATGCACCTCGAATGACTAAGCGAAGGGCATCATCATAATACTTTTCTCCCACCATTTTAGGATTAAGCACGATACAGATGACCCCATGCATAACAGCAGTAATAAAATCGGGGTCAATAGAGAGATTAATATTTCCTTTTTGCAGGAGAGCATAAATATTTTCAGCATCACTAGCCATATGACTAGCAATAAGACTAGGAGGAAGTTTCCGAAAAAGGTAATCCATTTCTCTTTCCACTACCTCCATAATAGCATAGGATTTAACAAGTTTACAGGCTTGAAAGAAAGCTTCCTCCAAACGAGCAGCATCAGGTAAATCCGTACGGGTTTGAAGAATATGAAGAGCTTCAGCATAAATGACTTCATGAAAATCTTCAAGAACCTCAAAGAAAAGTTCTTCTTTTGTATTATAAAATTTATAAAAGGCTCCCTTAGAGATATTGGCACCTAGTGCCAATTGTTCAACGGTAGTTTTTTTAATACCATATTTGCTCATACATTCTAATGCACAAGCTTTTAGTGCTTTACGAATCATAACCTTTTCATGTTCGCTAAAGGCTGTTGCCATAGATTTTCCTCCTTAATATACGAAGCTGTGTCCTGAGTTTAAGATAAACTGAGTGGAGCCAAATGTCTAGAGTCAAGTAGGTAATTGGATTTAATAGGGAGAGAGAAACGTGCCTAAAACATTTGATTTGAGTCTATTCAGGAAGAGTAACAAGAATATCTACGGATAAACCGGGTTTAAGATAATCAACGCCCGTCTGAAGCTCAATACTTGCTTCCACTACAGTATCGCCATCCTTTTCAATAGCCTGTTCAGAGATTTTTTCTACTGTACCCTCAATAGTCGGTAGCTCCTTATTATCATCAGCCAGTAGAATAGTCACAGGCATACCTGCTGTTACTTGAGAAAGAGATTCTTCGGGAATATCGGCAAGGACATAAAGGGTGTTTCTAGAGACGGCTTTAAGAAGAGGTGTGAGATTGAGGGCATCTACACCGGCCACATAGGAACCTTTACTACATTCAATGTTATAGACAATGAGGTTATCAGATGGAGAAATAATATCATTTCCTTTTAGATAATCCTTCTCTAGCTTTTTTTTCATGTTTTCTAAAGTCAACTTATTGGCTTGGATTTTGAGTTGGAGCATTTCGATACTGGTTTGTTTTTCTAAATCGCTATTAGAAGAAAGGACTTGGGTACTCTTTAGTTGGCTAGTAAGCTGAGCTACTTCAATTTTTCTGTTGGCTTTGATTTTTTCTATAGAGAGCTGTACATTTTCTAGTTCTTTTAATTTAGCTTCATAATCCTGTTTACTTGTCTCTAAAGCATGAGCAGAGAGGCTATGAGCCTCAAAGAGGCTTAGATTTGTTTCATAAACTTGCTTAGAGAGAGTAGCAGCCTCTTTGAGGGCAGGTAAGGTATTGTAAAGAGCAAGAACATCAGGGTCTGTCCCTTCTTTAATATAGCCTTCTTTCAGTTGAAGTTGCTCTTTAATAGAAGAGAGCTGGGCATATTGAGCATTATCATTTCCTATAAGTTGTTTAAGCTGAACTTCATCTATTTGAATTTCCATTTCTTTGGTGGCAATTTGAAGTTTATAGTCCTCTAAATCCAAGGAAATGAGGGGCTCACCCTTTTGAACTTTGTCACCATTTTCTACATGAACAGCCGTTACCTTAGCAGGGAAATCGATGTTGATTTCTTCTTTTTGATGGGCTTTTACCTCTCCATATAGAACGAATTGAGAAGGAACTGTCTCTAAAGAAGTATGAGGGGTAATAGTTGCTTGGTCCCTTGTGCAACCAGTGAAGAGTAATACACTAAAGCTGAGTAGGCTTATTTTTAGTCTTTTCATTATAAATCCTCCCTTATTCTCTATTTTTTAATGCCTCTGTTAAGGCGATTTTATTTACACCTTTTTTAAGAAGTAAGGTGGTTCCACCATAACTTAATACTAATAATCCTAGACAGATACCAATAGAGGGAAGTGCAATGCTAGCCCTAAAGTACTGCTGCATATCTTGAAAAATATTAGCAAAGAAAAAATTAGTAAGGAGATAACCACCTGGCAAAGCTAGGGCAAAGCTCATAAGTAAAAAGATAAAATTCCCTTTTAAATAAAGGCGACTAACTTCTAATGGGTTATACCCAAAAATTTTAACCATTGAAATGTTGATTTTACTTTTATCAATAATCATGTGCATTAAGAGATAAACCACACTTATGAGAATACCTGTACCAGCTACAATTAAAATGCCGATCATTACATTCATCATATCCATCAAATCCTTAACAGAAGCAATCGTCTCAGAACGACTTGTTTTAGAAGAGAGTTTATCTAGAGGAATATCTAGAGAAGAATGGGTAAACAGTGCATTATAGCTTTGCTCATGGAGATTAAAAATGCGATTGAAGCTAGCCATACTTGTAAAGAGAGAAGGACCATAGTCATAGGGAGAAAGGCCTACAATAGATACACTATATTCTTTAGCTTTCATTTCATCCTTTACGATTAAGCGTGTTCCAATGGGAAGATTATATTTATCCTTAAAAGAAGGCGTCATAAGAACTTCATGAGCTTTTAGTTCACTAAGCTGAGCAATATTTAAAAATTCACTATTCAGCATAAGACCTTGAATAGGAACAGTTCGTTCTCTTCCCTTAAGAACAAATTTGACATTCCGAAGACTTGTCAGTTCACCTTGCTTACTGTATTTATTTAAGTCCTTAGGGTTTTTGAAGGTGTAGAGTGACGCATAAGGTATGTTATTGGCTAAATCATCGGTATAGCCTCTGATGGAATCATTAAAATAGAAAGCAGTACAAAGGATAAATAGTCCGATCAATCCACCTAATATAAGGGCTAACATACTGGGCCATTCCCTAATCATATCTTTTAACCTAAAACGTGTTAAAAAAGAACAGCTTTTTAAAGTGAATTTTTTCTCTAAAAAAGAGACCCTGTTTTTTGAAAACTGTCCCCTAAGAAGAGAAAGGGGCGTCTTATTGAGGGTATGGGAAAGAGAGAAGTAAGTGATGCAAACTGTTAGAACAAAAGGAAGTACAAGTCCAAATAAGACAAGCTGAGGTGTGTTTCTAAGTGGGACATAGGGCATGGTATATTGGACTTCCATAAAAGTAATAAGGCTTTTGGAAAGAATGATGCCACAGCTATAACCTATTCCAAGTCCTGTAATGACTAAAAGACAAGGGAGAAGCATATAGTAGGAGAGGAGCTCGTTTTTATTAAAGCCTTGGGCATAGAGGATACCAATGGTTTGGCTCTCAGCAGTAATGTTATTTTTAACAGAAATAGAGATGATAAAGGCTATTACCATAACCAGCATAGTACCAATCACAACCCCCATTTGTTTAGGACCTTCTGCATCATTAAAGACTGTATTGAGCCTCGGGTTATCTTTGCGTATAACAAATTCTAGCAAAGAGCTTTTTTCTTCTAAGTACTTTTTAAGACCATTTAGGTCTCCTGACTCACTTCGTACACTATAAAGCTTTGTAAAACCAGTATGGGAAGAAAGGGCTTCATAAGCCTCTTTGGTAATGTAACTCACCCCAAAGGTGGTTGGTGTATTAAGCATGTCATTCTTGCTTTTTAACGTATAGACATAATCAGGAGAAATCCCATAACCTACAATATGAAAGGAGGTATTAAGGAGAGAAATCGTATCACCTAACTTATAATTATTAAATTTGGCAAACTTAGGATCTAACCAGATATCCGTTGGATTTCTAAGAGGCTCGCCTTCTATAAGGGCAGGCTTATTGAGGACTTTATCTTGGGTAATGAGTCGGACAACCCGTTTCGTCTCTTTTTGAGAGGAGAGTTTATCTAAATCCACATCTAAAGCTTTGTTTTCTTCAATGATGACACCATAACGGCTTTCAAGATAAGCTATTTTTCGCTTACTAAGTTGGCCTTGCAAGGTAAACTGGGCATCTTCTGCTAATTGGGTAGCATAAAAATGATTAACAGCCTGAATATAACTATCCATGGAACGATTAAAGCTGATAATAATAGTGATACTTAAGGCAATTAGCAAGATAAAACTTATATTTTTAAGTTTACTTTGATTGAAATCACGAAGAAGTCTTTTAAAATTCATGGCGTTCACCTACCTTTTACGGGAAATAGTTTACCAGTTAATAGCCTTAGCCGATTGACGATGGGTGTTAAAGGTGTTTTGGATGATTTGCCCATCCTTAATACGTAGGATACGATGGGACATATCTTTGATAGCATCATTATGAGTAATCATAATAATAGCTGTGTTATACGTCTGATTAATCTCTTCAAAAAGCTCTAGGACTTCTTTAGAGGTTTTATAATCTAGGGCACCTGTTGGCTCATCACAGAGGAGAAGCTGTGGGTTTTTAACAAGGGCTCTAGCAATAGCCACACGCTGTTGCTGGCCACCAGAAAGCTGAGAAGGAAATTTATACTTTTCAGAACTAAGCCCTACTTTATCAATGAGCGTATCAATATCTAGAGGATTTTCACCTAAGTGAGCACACACCTCAATGTTTTCACGAACGGTGAGGTTAGGAATGAGATTGTAAAACTGGAAAACAAAACCCAGTAGATGCCTTCGATAGATAGTAAGTTGTTTACTGGATAAATGACAAATTTCTTTTCCCTGGATTTTAATGCTGCCAGAGGTAGCTTGTTCAAGTCCTCCGATCAAGTTCATTAAGGTAGACTTACCAGAACCAGAAGGGCCCAAGATAACAACAATTTCACCTGCTTCCATTTCAAAAGAGCAGTTATTAACGGCTAAAAATGCATTTTCTCCATTCTGATACTTTTTTACAAGATCTTTAACTTTTAAAAACATAAGCGCCCTCCTTTTAGGGTGGTAAGACGAGAAAAATTTCAAAACATATGACCAAAAAAGTAATAATGGTCATATATAAATATACAAGAAAAAGAAGATACAAGTCAATTGTTTTTGATAATTTTAAAAACTATTTTTAGTATTATTTTTTAAATAATTAAATAAAAGCAGTATTTATTTACACAAAAAGAGATGGAGAATGGTATAATAACTTGTAAAATATGTTGTGTTTTTGGGATAATATCAATAAATGTTGGACAAAGTGAATAGGTTGACTTGGAGTCGGGGTAGACAATGGTGTTTTAAAAAATACTTTTAGTAGATGATGAAGAGGAAATTAGGAAAGGTTTTTTAATTACGGGATTGAGGACTATGTAACCAGTGAAGTGATAGAAGAAAATAGAAGTTTATTTAAGTTAGATATAGGAACAGAAGATTTATGTATAGCCATTATAGCTAAGTGCATTCAAGTAAAAATGATTTAATAGAGAAAGCAAAGATTTACATCGAAGGCAATTATGCAGACGAAGAGCTGAGCGCAGAGAAACTCTGTAACTATTTACATATTTCTACCAATTACTTTTCAGCATTATTTAAAAAAGAGACACGACTTACTTTTACCAATTACTTGACACAAATACGTATTAATAAGGCAAAGGAATTATCAAGGAATACAGAGAAGAAAGCCTTTGACATAGGAAATAAAGTGGGCTATGTGGAGGCATTATTTTAGTTAGGTTCATAGTTATATACTAGCCCATAAATTTTTAGTTAGATAGACAATAAGAGAGTGTCACGATACTATTTTACAGTATCCTGACACTCTCTTACGCTATATTTATTTAACGCCCTTTAGCTTATTACTCGATATCCTTCATAGAAGAAGCTGATTTTATGACCTCTTCTGCTTCAACAGCCCCTCCTTCATACATAATTGCTACACCATCTTCTACCCAATAAATTCTATTTCCTCTTAATATGGCGTCTTCCCCATTAATCTCTATCTCCTCTAAGACTTCATCTGTTCTCAGTACTCCTTGTGTCATATAACAATCATGATTTTCCATAATAAAAATTTCATTTCCTGTCTCTTCATTTACATAGTATAAATGGCCATACATACCGTTGGTTGGGGAACTTTCATCTTTTTTATAATATTGAAATCTATCAAACTTGTACCCTTCAGGCACATAAGCAGGTATCTTTGCTTTAAAACAAATATGGTCATTAATTTTATGGATATCTCTTTCTACAAGCATACCATCTAGTACTTCCTGTTGCTGTTTTTCTGTCCAAATCTCTCCAGTCTCCGGATCAAAACTGGTTATAGCATTTCCATCTTTATCACAAAAGCCTTCCGTATCCTCCGTAATGACTGTTATTTCTTTTCCATCCTTAGTAAACACTTTACCTTTTAATGCATCGGGTAGCTCTACAGGTTCAAAAACCTCTGGATTCGTTTGCTCATAAGTAGAACCGCTAATCGTAAATCTTTTTAATACCTTTGCAACGACCTCTTGTCCAAAAGTCGTCTGTAACATTAAACAACTTCCTAATACTGCTGCTGCTGAGATTGTTGCTATTTTCTTAAAGGACCAATGTTTCCTCATATATATGCCTCTTTTCTCTTCACTCTCTTTAAGTATTCTCTTTCTCATTGCTTCACTATCTACTGATTGACTAAAATCTATCTGATAAATTCTATCTTCGATTCTACTCAGTTCACTCTTGTCTATTGCCTGCTCCTTTCTATTCATACTCCCTTCCCTCCTTCAAAACACTTCTTAACTTTTTAAGTACGCGCATAGAGATTTTACTTATTGTTTTTTCGTTCATTCCCATTAACTGTGCAATCTCTTTGTTCTTTAGTCCTGCTCCATACCTATAGGCTACTATGGTTCGTTCTCTTTGGTCTAGGTTCATAATGGCCTCAATAAGCTCCTGCTCCTCTTCACTATGTAAAACCTTTTCCTCTGGAGACTGTTCAGATGAAATAGAACCCACAATCTCTTCGATGGACTCCCAGGGATGTCTTTTCACCATCTTAAAATAATCTTTAATAGTATTCCTTGCAATGGCAAAGATCCATATTTCTAAAGAGGCTTTTTTACTATCATACTGTTCTCTCTTACAAAGTATCTTTTCAAAGGTACTACTCGTAAGATCTTCAGCAACACTCTTGTTATTGGTTCGATAGTAATAATAATTAAATACTTTCTTATAATATGTATTGAAAATAAAGTTAAAATCAGCCTCTATATTTACGTGTTGTTGCATATCCCGCTTATCTAAAACACATTCTTGCATTTCATTCACCTACTTATAAAGTTTTCTTAGCTAAGTTCCCTTACACTAGTTAATACGACAAACTTATCTTTTTTCTCCTTTGATTAACAAAAAATTTAAATAATTCAGCAACTGTTCAGGCACTACTTAAACAAATATGAGCTCTCCTTCATTAATAAGGGCTTTCCGTAGTGCTTTCATAGGACTAATACAATGTTTTTTAGCTGTTCCTAAATAGGAAATTATAGTTAAGAACTTTGTGCGCTTGGTTGTTTCTCTATTATTGGACTTAGCTTTCTAGCTTTTCAGCACATCCAGTTACTATTTTATGATTATTTATTGTGGATTCATTTCATTACTCGAGCTGTTCACATCCTTTCGAAATAATATACTATAAGCATAATGTTTCAAAGGGAAAATACCAGGCGATAACTCAATTTAAATGGGGATATGACACCTATAAAATAGTCTAAAAAATCATTTTACCACATCTAAGAATGCATTTTGTTCACTCTATGGCCGAACAGTTACAATGGAAATATATAAAGAAAGGGTTTAGGGTGTTGTGTGACTTAATTACAGAAGGGCAAGGAATGGATGCATATAATAAAGTTAGATAGGAAAACTTTAATAAGAAATAGGATAAAAACCTAATTTAAAAGAGGAGTGAATAATTATGAAATTCTTTGAAGCCTTAAGTGGTGGTAATACTATAAAAAATATTAAGCCAGATGTTGCTTATGAAAATTTGAAGAAAGATAAAAATATAATCCTTTTAGATGTAAGAGAAAAAGATGAATTTGCAATTGGCCATATTCAAGGGGCAAGAAACGTGCCTCTCAGTAACATGACACAGGAGATTTCCCGACTTGTCCCCCATAAGGATAAAACAATCTATGTTTATTGCTTAAGTGGTGCACGCAGTACAAGAGCTTCTAACTTACTTAAACAAATGGGATACACGGAGGTATATAATTTAGGAGGCATAGCGGCATGGCCTTATGAAATTGTAAAATAAGAAAAGGGCCTAGAAAAACTGGAAGAAAAGAAAAAAAAGAGGTAATATAATAGATAAGTCATAAAATAGATATAAGTAACACAACACCAAGTAGTAATGAGATAGTTACAAGGATAAATGCAATAAATAAGAAGGATGTTAAAGCAATAAAAGGAAAAAGAGAAGGAGGAAAGACTATGAAGAAGGTAGTCATTGTGGGTGGCGTAGCAACAGGAGCCTCTGCAGCAGCTAGATTAAGACGACTAGATGAGCAAGTAGAAATCGTATTGTTTGAAAAAGGGGAGTATATTTCATTTGCTAATTGTGGGCTTCCCTACTATATAGGTGATGTTATACAAGAAAGAGATAAGTTATTAGTGGCAACACCAGCTTTGATGAAGGATCGATTTCAAATAGATGTCAGAACACAAAGTGAAGTCGTAGGTGTAGATACCACTAACAAGAAAGTAAGAGTACAAGAAAAAGGTGGGAAGCTTTATGAAGAAAGCTTTGATGCCTTGGTTTTAGCACCAGGTGCTAAGCCACTAAAGCCGGCTATACCAGGTATAGAAAGTGATAAAATTTTATCCCTTAGAAATATCAAAGATACAGATCAAATCAAAGGAATGACTACTCAGTCCCATTCTATTATAGTAATTGGGGGAGGCTATATTGGGGTAGAATTAGCAGAAAATCTTAGACATATTGATAAAAAGGTTACACTGATTGAAGCAGCGCCTCATATATTAGCTCCTTTTGATGAGGAGATTGTTGTTCAGGCAGAAAGAAAACTCAATGAAAAGGGCGTTCACCTTATCTTAAACAATGGTGTAAAAGCCTTTTATGAAGAGGGACATCAAGTTAAAGTTGAGCTTCAAGATGGTTCCTTTGAACAGGCAGATTTTGTAGTAACAGCTATTGGAGTAACGCCGGATACAGATTTCTTAAAGAACTCAGGAATTAATCTAGGACCTAAAGGCCATATCCTTACTAATGAGCATCTGGAAACAAATATTAAAAATATTTATGCAGGAGGAGATGCGGTTGAAGTGATTGACTTCATATCTGGCAATCAGACAGCTATTCCTTTAGCAGGGCCTGCTAATAAGCAAGGGCGTATTATTGCAGATAATCTAGCAGGTATTAAGACATCTTACAAGAATACTCAAGGGACTTCTGTTATTAAGGTCTTTGACTTAACCTTTGCTGCTACAGGAAATAATGAAAGGCAGCTTAAAAAGCTAGAAATCCCCCATCATACCATAATCATTCATCCTAATAATCATGCGGGTTATTACCCTGGAGCAACAGCTATTACCTTGAAGCTTATCTTTGATAATACAGGAGCCGTCTTGGGAGCCCAGGCCTTTGGCTATGAAGGCGTAGAAAAGCGTATAGATGTTCTTGCTACGGTCCTTCGCCTAGGGGGGACAATTTATGACTTAACAGAATTAGAGCTTTCTTATGCACCACCCTTTGGTTCTGCTAAAGATCCTGTTAACTTTGCAGGCTATGTAGCAGAAAATATCTTAACCGGAAAGAGTGAAGAGGTTCATCCACGAGAGCTAAAGATGCTTCAAGACAAACCGGAAGTAGTTATTCTAGATGTACGTACATTAGGAGAGAGAAAGAGAGGAAAAGTTCCTCATTCTCTGCATATTAATGTGAATGAACTAAGAGACCACCTAGGAGAATTAGATAAAGAAAAAGAATACTGGATTTACTGTGCCGTAGGAGTTAGAGCTTACACAGCAGAGCGAATCCTCAAACAAAATGGCTTTAAGTGCAAGAACGTTACAGGAGGTTATAAGACGCTAGAGGCTTTGGATCTTGTTACTAAGGAATAACCTCCACAAAAAAGAAAAGCTAAATAAAAAAGTATGTCACCCTATAAGTTCAGCTTACATGATAAACAAGTAATATTCCTTGAAGTAAAGAAAGTGGCTGTGCTATACTAAAGAAAATCTAAAAGAGGCGTTTCTTTAGAATAAGTCCTTTATGATTATAAAAAAGGATACAAAGCTATTCTTCTTTATAACCATTTTTAAGTATACTGATAATAAGTAGTATTATGTGAATATTTCTATAGAGGCAGTAGCACACCAGCGTTAAGTGGGGCTGCTGCTTTTTTGCAAGTTATCACAGCTTGAGAGTGGATGATAAAACTTTATTGAGAAAAGAGGAGAGGTGAAGGAATGTTTATGGAACTATTAGAAGAACTTAAAAAGGAGTATACTTTCTTAAATACTTTATCTCAAGAAGCCCAACAGGCGATTAGTCAGAGCCTTAATAAAAGGCACTTTGAAACGGGCTATAAGCTTATTAATGGGGAACAGGCCTGCTGGGGTTTTTCTTTTATTTTAAAAGGCACTGTTCGGGTATATCGAATCAATGAAGAGGGAAGGGAGGTGACACTCTATCGTTTAAGAAGAGGAGATAGCTGTTTTATGACCATTCTCTGTACCTTAGCCCATAGTGATACCTATGCTTTTGCGGAAGTGGAAGAAGAGGCTACTTTAGCTATTATACCTATTGCTATCTTTGAGAAGTATTTATTAGAAGATGTAGAATACTTAAAGTACAGCTTTAAAAATCTATATGGTAAGTTTGATGCAGTAGTAAATACCTTAGAGAAGGTGACTTTTGATAGTATTGAAAAGCGTATTCTTGACTACCTAAAGGAGCATACGCAAGGTAATCAAAAAGGAGTGATTTATACCACCCATGAAAGATTAGCCATTGATATAGGTTCCTCAAGAGAAGTAGTGAGTCGCATCCTTAAAAACTTTGAGAAAAAGGGAATAGTTGTATTAGAGAGGGGAAAGATTCGTGTCTTGTAATAATAGAGATAGGCTATAGAATAGTTAAGGCTAAGAAGTAAAAGATAAGGAAAAAACAATAGATAAAAAGGAATAAATAAGAAAGAGATGAATGAATGATTAATTCGCCATTTAAAAAATATAGATTATCCAAAGACCTATTAAAGGCCATTGCCCTTTTAAACTATAAGGCGCCTACACCTGTACAAGAAGAAACAATACCTCTTGTCTTAGCAGGAAAGGATGTGGTAGTGAAGTCTCAAACAGGAAGTGGGAAAACAGCAAGTTTTGCGATCCCTATCTGTGAAAGAGTAGACTGGGAAGAAAACAAGCCCCAAGCATTAATCTTAACGCCTACACGGGAGTTAGCGATTCAAGTTAGTGAAGACTTTTTTCACCTTGGGCGGTTTAAACGTATTAAAGTGGTGGCCCTGTATGGAAAAGCTCCTTTTCCTATTCAGGCAAAGCAAATGAAGCAAAAGACCCATGTTGTAGTGGGAACCCCTGGCCGTACCTTAGATCACTTAGAAAAAGGGACTTGGGACACTTCTCAGATAAAATATCTTGTTATTGACGAGGCAGATGAAATGCTTCGCATGGGCTTTATTGAAGAAGTACAAAGGATTATTGATCAATTGCCAAAAGACAGAGTAACCCTTCTTTTTTCAGCTACTTTACCCAAGGATATAGAGGCCCTTAGCAAGGCTTATATGAAAGCACCGTTAACAGTAGAAATAGAAGCTGAAAGCGTAGCGTCTAATCAAGTAGAGCAAGTGCGTTATAATGTTAAGGAAGAAGATAAATTGGATTTACTGGAGCAACTAACCATTATAGAAAATCCAGAGAGTTGCATGATTTTTTGTAATACTCAGGTGCAAGTAGATGCTGTTTATGAAGGGTTGGTTAATCGGAAGTATACTTGCCAAAAGATTCATGGAGGCATGGAGCAAAAGGACCGTTTTCAAGTAATGGAGGATTTTAGAAAAGGCTATTTTCGCTATTTAGTAGCTACTGATGTAGCAGCACGAGGGATTGATATTGACCATATAACCCATGTCATTAACTATGATTTACCAGAGGACAAGGCAAGCTATGTACACCGAATAGGACGTACCGGGCGTGGAAGTAAGGAGGGAAAAGCCATTTCTTTCGTGACACCCCAAGATAGTTACTTTCTAAAGAGCATCCACGACTATATTGGTTATGAGGTTCCTCTTGAAACACTGGAGGTGCCAGGAGCTATCAAAGAGCTTAAGCAAGAATTTGAGATGAAAATGCGTACACGTATGAAGTCTATAGAAGGGAAAGGAACTAAGCTTAATGAGGAGATTATAAAGCTTCATATTAATGCTGGGAAAAAAACTAAAATGCGCCCTGTGGATATAGTAGGAACGCTTTGTAACTTACCAGGCATGACAGCACAAGATATAGGAATCATCAATATACTAGATGTCTCTACCTTTGTGGAGATTTTGAATAATAAAGGGGAAGAGGTACTAAAGGCTCTTCAAACAACACCTATAAAAGGCCGCTTGCGTCGTGTAACTAAGGCAGATAGGTAATTTTTAAGGTTTCAAAAAAGATACTGGGATACGAAAAAGTGCCTTCTTGTGAAGTGAGATGATTTTGGTTAAACTAAATAGGAATATAAACCTAGCAATAAATGGGAATGGGTAGTCTAAAGAATAAATCTAGAATACCCAATTGAAATAAGACTAGAGAGTATAGATTAAAATCTAACGGAGCAGTCAGAAGGAGGTACATTATGAATATGGAAGAAGTGATTTGCACTTGTTATGGAATCACGATACAAGATATAAAAGATGCCATAGATAACGGAGCAACTAGTTTAGAAGAAGTGCAAGAGGCAACAAGCTTAGGTATGGCTTGTGGGGCTTGTATAGATGAAGCAATAGAAATAATAGAGACTTTAACCGTCTAATCTTTTTACAAAAAGGCAACTTTACACATGTAAAGTTGCCTTTTAACTTTTCCTGCAAAAATATTTACCTTAGACTCTCGTTGTAAAAAAGTTTATGTTCCTATGAAAGGAACGGACCCTAGTCAGAATATTAGGCCTCCTGTTTATCCAAATCATTGATTAATAGATTTACTTTTTGATAAGAACTGGAGATATTATTCATAATAGATTCATAGGAGCTAATATTTCCTTGTACATTCCTGGAATACTCTAAGGTCTCAGAGATAGAATTAATGATCTCTGTTATTTGACGCACAATGTTATTAAATACATCTTCTACATGATTTGCAGCCTCAGAAGAGGTGGTTGTACAGTTGGAAACTTCTTGTGTGGAAGCACTTAAAGTTTGTAAAGTATTTTTTATATCACTCATAGCTGACTGACAAGTAACTATTTCTGTATGAATGCTATTTGTATCCCTTACAATATCATCGGATTGATAAAGGAGGCTTTCAATGATAGGCTCTGCTTTCTTTAAAAGGTCCTGAGTATTGGCAGATAGTTTACCTATTTCATCAGCTACAACAGCAAAGCCTTTGCCTTGTTCACCTACTCGAGCAGCTTCAATACTAGCATTTAATGCCAAGAGTTTTGTCTGATTAGCTGTGGCTTTAATACCATCAATAATATTATTAATATTAGGTAAGTTATCAGCTAAAGTAGTGGTTTTAGTGGATATATTACCAATACATGCAATAATTGTCTGTAGGCAAGTAAGTAAGCCTACAACTTTATCGTTACCTAAATGAACAGCTTTTTCAGTAACTTCCTGCTTATCTAAAATATTGGTGATGTTTTTAGTCAATAAGGAGAGTTCCATAAAGCCTTCCTGTAAGAAAGCATTGAATTCTTCCAAAGAAGAAGTATTATTTTGTAGGTTATCTACAGAAGCCATTATGCCTTCTTTAATGTTGCTGGTTGTATCAATGGCACTTGATAATTCGTTATTTACAGAACTATTTACAGAAACTAAAGTATTTGTAGTGTTTTTTACTACGGATAAAATAGACTCTGTTTTACTTAATAAATTTTTATTTGTGATAGATTCTTTTTCTACGGATAAGAGAGCTTTCTTCATTTCTATAGCATTTAAGCAGCATATTAACGGATTATAGATAGAGGTACCAATAATAATCATTTTATCTGGTGCAGCCAGGGTATTATAATCACCTGGACTTATATACACAAAATAAATGAGGCCACCTAAAGAGATGAGTCCTTGTATAATTATATGCTTATAATCTCTATAGAGAGAGATTATAAAGATTGCGTGAACAAATAGCATTAAGCTGCCTACACCGGGTACGCTATAAGCAATTGAAATACAGGTTATTCCCAGGCAAAGGGTCATTAAATAAGAGAATAGTTTATCACTAAACGCTAAGGCTATTAAAGAAAGTAATGATAACAATAAAGGTAAACCTGTAATACTAATAGCGTATTTCAGATCCCCAGTTGAAAAATAATCTAGCGAAAATCTTGTTAGAGCAGATGAAAAATTACAACCAAAAACTAGCAAATTTTGCTTTCTAAGATTTGTCACAATTGTACCTCCTTAAATTTTAGGTTAAATTTTAGCTAAAACAAAAGCATGTTCAAAAGCAAATGATGAAATGAAGTTATTTAGCCAACAAAGAGATGTGAAGTAAAGGTACTGTACTTTTAAGCATGAATGTATAGGCTTATTATCCTAAAGTATAGTAGTTGTATGTCTATAAGCAAACAAACATACTTACTTAATTAGTTCGTACTTCTATCTAATAGAAAAGGGTACATTGTAGGGCTTTACCAAAGGCTACACCTTTATACTCCTCTAAAACAGTTAATCTATTGAATGAACGCTTTATAGGAACACTCCTTATTTGCTCCACTATCTATAACTGCTTTATTTCTCATTAAAAGACATGCTATTAAAGTCATATAGAGTGTTAAAACTATACCGACCCTTTTTTATATGTCCTACAACTTCTCGCTATTAGATGTAGTTATCATATTGGGAATCATTTAGTTGATGCTTCTTCTGTTTTTCATAAGTCAATAAATGGTTATAAGTATAGAATAGAAGCTATTCAAAGAAAAGCCGAAGGAGCTATTAAATTTATTCAGAACACTCTACAAAAAGGTATTCTGGCTGACTAGGGTTTGATAGATACTTAATTTACAACGGAGTCAATAGTTTAGAGAGCCCAAACAAAATAATAGAGTTAAGCCACTTAAACAAAAAGAGAACGATCAAGAGTATAGCTAAGGTGATTAACCATACAGCTCGCGTTTATTGGAGATATAATTTAGAAGGGGTTAATTCTAAAGACTTATTTATCAAAGTAATGTTTAAGAGCTTAAGATAATTTAATAATCTATATATTCCCAATATTCTTTATATATCGACGAATCCTTATAAAGATTTATACATAAAACAAAAAATAATGATGTAAAATAATATAAAATTAATACTTAAAATTAAAAATAAGTAAAAATAAGTAAAATTATTAAAAATTAACAAGGGTATTCTTTAAATATATTTTAAGAGGAAAAATCAAAAGATTAATATTACACCTTATAGGTGGAACTGTGGGTAAGGGAAAGTACAAAAGAGTTATAGGATATAACTACTAAGATTACGGCTGGGTAGTTATAAGAAAAGCTATTAGATAAAAAGGAAAGGACTATAGTCAATGACAATAGTCCTTTTATAAAAAGGAAGAAGGGTAGCTAAGGAGGAGTAAAGTTACTCTGAATATTAACTTTTCTGGTTATCTAAATCCTGAATTAATTGATTTACATTTTGATAAGACTGGGAAATATTATTCATATTAGATTCATAGTTACTGACATTTTCCTGGACACGCCTTGAATAGTCTAAGGTTTCTGAAATAGAATTAATAATTTCCGTTATCTCACGTACAATATTATTAAATACTTCTTCTACATGGTTTGCAGCTTCAGAAGAAGTGGTTGTACAACTCGTGACTTCTATTGCAGAGTCTCTTAATGTTTGCAAAGTATCTCTTATATCACCCATTGTGGACTGGCAGGAGCCTATTTCTGCATTAATACTACTCGTGTCCTTGACAATATCATCGGATTGATTAAGGAGGCTTTCAATGATAGGTTCTGTTTTCTTTAAAAGGTCTTGAGTATTGGCAGATAGCTTACTTATTTCATCAGCTACAACAGCAAAGCCTTTACCTTGTTCACCCACTCGAGCAGCTTCAATACTAGCGTTTAATGCCAAGAGTTTAGTCTGATTAGCTGTGGCTTTAATGCCATCAATAATATTATTAATACTAGGTAAGTCGCCGGCTAAAGTAGTTGTTTTTACCGATATATTACCCATGTATGTAATGATGGCTTGCAAGCAAGTAAGTAAGTGTATAATTTTATCATTACCTAGATGAACAGCTTTTTCAGTGATTTCCTGCTTCTCTAAGATATTTGATATATTCTTAGTTAATAAGGAGAGTTCCATAAAGCCTTCCTGTAAGAAAGCATTAAATTCGGCTAAAGAAGAAGTATTATTTTGCAGGTTATCTACGGAAGCCATTACGCCTTCTTTAATACTGCTAGTTGTATCAATAGCACTTGATAATTCAGCATTTACAGAACTGTTTACAGAAACTAGAGTATTGGTAGTCCGTTTTACTACGGATAAAATAGACTCTGTTTTACTCAATAAATCTTTGTTTTTAATAGATTCCTTTTCTATAGATGCTAGAGCTTTCTGCATCTCTATAGCATTTAAGCAACATACTGCTACGCTACATAGGACGCAAGCAACAATAGTAACTTTATCAGTTACAGGAGTATTGTAATAGTTGCCTGTATCCATACAGATATAATAAATAATACCACCTAAAGAAATAAGACCTTCCAAAATGATATACTTATAATTTCTGTAAATGGATACGATGAATATGGTATAAAAAAAGAGTATGACACTCACTACGCCATGTACCTTATTAGCAACTAAAATAATACCTATGCCCATAATAACTGTTAGCACATAAGAAAATATTTGATCATTAAACTTTAGGAATATTAACGTACATACGGTGAGTAAAAAGGTTAGGCCTATAATATCTAAAGCGTATGCCGCATCTCCTGTTGCAAGGAAGTCTAAGAGGAACCTCGCAATCATAGACGACATATAACACCCAAAAACTAATAAATTCTGCTTTCTTAGAGTTGTCATTAATTATTCCTCCTAATTATTAAAGTTAGATTTTAGCTAGAACAAAAGCATGTTGAAAGGCAGAGCCAATTGTCCAAAATAGGCAGAGATCTCCTTTTTGTACCTGACCTAATTTTATGGCTTCTTGCATCACTAGGAAAGGAGAGTTTGCTCCTGTATAGCCGAATTTGTCTCCAATATAAATTAATTTATCAACGGGTATTTTTAATTCGGATTGAAGTAAATCAATAGTTGCTTTGACATACTGAGAGAAAAAGAATCCTTTGATATCTGTAATTTCTAAATTATTTTCTATCAGTAAATTTTTAAGATAGTGGAGTGTCCTTTGTGGATTAGTATCTATATCATTATCCATGGTCATAGTTATATTATCTTTTGCAAAGTGATTCATTAAGTAAGTGCTTCCCTTGTTAGGCGCCAAAGTAAAATCTACAAACTCTGTATCTGTAAGAATCTTGTGGGAAAGTATACCCGATTGCTGGGTAGGATCTTCTTCTAATAGCATGGCAAAAGCATTATCAGTGAAGGCAAAAGATGAGATGAGATTATCTGGCCGACAAACAGATGTGAAATAATCGGATTGTACCAGTAAACAACGATGGATACGATTGTCATAATTCAACATTGCGGAGGCATGTATGTAGGCAAACAGCAGGCCTACACAGTTAGCATTCATATCGTAACACATGACATGTTCAGAACACCCTAGATAGGCATGTAACATAAGCGCTGTAGGGGGTGTAAAGTATTCAGGGATATTACTTTGATAGATGATTAGGTCAATGTTTTTTCCAGTAAGGCCAACTTGAGTTAAGCATTGATGGGCAGCTTTTTGTGCCATGGACAAAGCAGTTTCTTTGTTAGGATCTAAGTGATAACGGATGTCTCTACCTAATACATGATCAACCACATGGTCCACCTTACTTGCAGGTATATCTGGATTGTATTCCTTGAAGGCTTGCTTGTCTAATGTTAGATCTCTTTTATGACTTCCTAGACAAGAGGAAGTTGACTTAATTGTTAAATACCTCATTTAATACCTCCTTTAGTTTATATTTTTGTATTTTACCACTGGATGTAACGGGTAATTCTGTAACAATCTTTATATGCTTAGGAACTTTATATTTTGCTAAATTCTCGCAGCAATGAAGTTGTACGGCACTAATATCTATAGGTGAATTATCCTTAGTAGTAATAATGGCAACAATTTCCTCACCAAATAAAGGATCATGTTGACCTAAAACACAAGCATTTTGTATTAAGGGGTATTCCTTTAGAACATTCTCTATTTCTGTAGGAGAGATATTTTCACCACCCTTGATAATAATATCTTTTATTCTACCATCAAGAACCAAGTAGCCATCTTCTGTTAAATACCCCAAGTCTCCTGTATAGACCCAATCCTCTTTCAATGTATTTAAGGTGGCATGAGTATCATCTAAATACATAAGCATACAAGACGTTGTTTTTATAAGGATTTCCCCTTTGGAGCCCGCTGGTAAATCTTGCCCTAAAGGATCAATTACTCGAATCATAACATTGTTTAGGGGCTTGCCAGTAGTCTTTACCTGTTCTTCTATAGGAATACTTATATCTGTTTGAGATGCTGCCAGAATCTCTGTTTGTCCATAAACATTAATAAGTTTATCTAAACCAAGCTTTTGGATAATATTTAAGCGTTCTTGAGCAGAAGTTACTGAACCACCTATCATCCCTATCTTTAAAGATTCAAGAGTGTGTGTTTTTCTTTCATTCAACAAAAAGTGGTACATTGTAGGAACACCATGAAAAGCAGTACATTTATACTCTTCTAGGGCATCTAAGACACTATTTGTCCTAAATTTACCAACTGTAACTAAAGTTGCTCCAGTACTTAAGGCAAGGAGAGCAGTTAATTCATACCCCATAACATGGGACATAGGTAAGGCAAGAAGTATAGTATCTTCAGAGGTATAATTATAAGATATATTGGAGGCAATTACGCCATTTACAATACTTTGATAAGTATGTACCACAGCTTTAGGGTGCCCAGTTGTTCCTGATGTAAAATGTATAGCAGCATTATTGCTTTCTTGTACACTGGAGATGGCAAGCTCTAAAGTGGAATCTGAGATAGGGGATCCAGCCTCAATGAGTGCTTGTATATCCGACTCATTATCCAAGCCAATTATATTTGATTTATTTAGGGGTAAAGTATCTGTTAAAAGAGTGTATATGCTTAAGTTGTCCAGTACTATTTTATCTCCTACAAACATTTTGGGTTTACATTTATTAAGAATGTACTGCAATTCTCTGGGTTTATAATTAACATCCAGTAAAGAAATAGTAATTCCTAACTTTAAAGCGGCCAAAGTAAGTACTAAGTAATTGGCACTAGATGTGCCCATTACTGCTAGTATATCTTGAGAATTCAATCCTTTAGCAAGTAGCCCTTTAGCTACAGCTGTAATGTATTTATTAAGTTCTTTATAGGTATAATCTTTATTTGCCACACTATCAATAACTGCCATATTCTCTATAAAAGGCATGCTATTAAAGTCAAACATGTTATTAAAAGTACATTGGAACTTGTTTAAATTTTTCATAAATCTTCCCCCATTAGATAGATAAAATTTATAAATATTAAAACTTCTGTTAATTTATTAACGTTCTTAATCTTGTTGGGTCAACCTTCTCATTAAGTGATAATTATCCTTAAAGGATTATTTTCTTGTTTCCATTAGTCATAAATGGATTCAAGTTTCTCTATATATTCTTCTGGTGTAATGTCTTGCAAAAAAAGTTCTTCAAGAGCATTTAAGTAAACTTCTCTATCGTTATCTTCTAGTAAAGTATCCCACCAAAGTGTAAAGCCTTCAGCATCACTTGTAAGTTCCTTAAGTTGAACGGCAAGTGGAGGGATTTTACTTTCATCTACATCCACTTTCCAAGCTGGTAAGTAAGTACCTGCAAGATAGGTCTCGCGTGCCATGTTTTCACAGAAATACTTCTGGAATAATAGAGCTGCTTCCTTGTGCTTTGTATCTGCATTAACCATGATCGCATCTACTGCACCACCAGTGAATTGATTCTTATTGCCTTTGCCATCTTCAAATACAGGGAAACCTCTTACAATAACTTTATCTTTAATTGGAAGATCTTCCCTAAAAACTATATCTGCTATCCAACTACCATTGAAGAGCATGGGAATTTTACCGGCAAAGAAGTCAGCATCTGATTTATCCATTGAAAGCCATATTGCATCTGGTGGAAAGGCTCCAAGTGATACAAGTTCGGCAAACTTATTGGCTGCACTTAAGAAAGCTGGATCTTTAAAGCTTCCTTTTTTGTTTAAGGTGTTTACAATCGTATCATTTCCTACGGCCATTAATGCCATTGCATCAAAGTACATAGCAACAGTCCATGTCCCCATATCAGAGACAGTCATAGGTGTGATACCTACTGCTTTAAAGGCTTTAACTGCTGTTATAAGTTCACTATAGGTTTCTGGAATTTTAACATGGTGTTGTTGAAAGAGGTCTTCATTAAGGAACATAGCTCCACAAGATAGTCCAAAAGTCATACCATAAACTTTATTATCATAGGTAACATGAGCAAGAGCTCCTCCTACTAGCTTATCTTTTGTTCCATCTTCCAAATACTCATCAATAGCAAGTACCCTACCTGCTTCCACAAATGGTTCAGAGAAGCCACCTCCCCAAGATGAAAATACATCAGGAAGTTCATTAGCTGCAGCAGCTGCTTTGATTTTCAGCTTATAAGCTTCATTTCTTGTGCTATCCACCTTAATCTTGATATGAGGATATTCTTTTTCAAAATCAGTTAAAACAGTTTTTACTGCATTATAAGAAGCATCTGTCTCAGCTCCCCAGATATGCCAGAAGTTTAATGTAACATCTTCCTCCTTAGCTCCTACCTGTCCTTGATTTTCAGTTTCCTCTTTTTTACTGTCAGCAGCTAGCTCCTTCTCTTTAGTAGCTACTAGTTGTGTGCTACTCCCCCCACATCCCACCGTGGTCATCATCATACTAAGCCCCAGTATTGTTGATAAACCTTTTATTAATATTAACTTCATGAACTTTCCTCCCCATTAGATAAATAGGTTGTGAGAATTTAGATACTTTTAGGTGCTACTTAAAAAATGACTACTTATTGAATGAAAACTATTGAACACATTTTAAAAATATGGGATGTGATCCCAATAAAGCATCTCTTGTCGAGAGGCTTCTTTCATTAAGGGACTTCTTTTCTCTATTAGTCATAAATGGACTCAAGTTTCTCTATATATTCTTCTGGTGTGATGTCTTGCAAAAAAAGTTCTTGAAGCGCATCGTAGTAAGTTTCTCTACCCTTATCATCAAGTAAAGTATCCCACCAGAGTGTAAAGGTTTCTGCCTCACTTGTAAGTTCCTTAAGTTGAACAGTAAGTGGATTGATAGTGCTTTCATCTACATCAACTTTCCACGTTGGTAAGGAGATACCCATAAGATAGGCTTCACGGGACATGTTTTCACAAAAATACTTCTGAAATAATACAGCAGCCTCCTTGTGCTTTGTATCTGCACTAATCATGAGAGCATCTACTGCACCACCAGTGAATTGATTTTTGTTGCCGTTACCATCTTCAAATACTGGGAAGCCTTTTACAATAACTTTATCTATGAGTTGTGGATCGGCCCTATAAATAATTGTATTAACCGACCAGCTACCCTCAAAGAGCATTGGGATTTCGCCAGCTAAGAAGTCAATCAATGATTCGTCTCTTGAAAGCCACATTGCTTCTTCTGGGAAGGCTCCAAGTGAGACAAGCTCTGAAAATTTATTAGCTGCACTTAAGAAAGCGGGGTCTTTAAAGTTTCCTTTTGGGCTTAAGGCGTGTACAATCGTATCATTTCCTGCTGCCTTTAATGCCATTGCATCAAAGTACATAGCAATGGTCCATGTATCCAGACCAGACACAGCCATAGGTGTGATACCGTCTGCTTTAAAGGCTTTAACTGCTGTTATAAGTTCACTATAGGTTTCTGGAATTTTAATATTAAGTTGTTTAAAGAGCTCTTCATTTATGAACATAGCTCCACAATAGAGTCCAAAAGTCAACCCATAAACTTTGTCGTCATAGGTAACATGAGCAAGGGCGCCCCCTACTAGCTTATCTTTTGTTCCATCTTCCAAATACTTATCAATAGCAAGGATCCTATCAGCTTCAATAAATGGTTTAAAGAAATGGCCTTCCCGGCATAAAAAAACATCAGGAGATTCATGAGCTACTGCCGCTGCTTTAATTTTGTGCTTATAATCTTCATACTCTGTGCTGTCAACATTAATCTTAATATGAGGATATTGCTTTTCAAAATCAGCTATAATCGTTTTTGCCACGTCATAATAAACATCTGTCTCTCCTTCCCAATAATGCCAAAAGTTTAATGTAACTTCTTCAGGCTTAGCTAGTGACTCTTCTTTATTTTTTACTACTTCTTTTTTGCTATGTGTGATGACCTTCTTCTCTTTAACTAATGGCTGTGTATTATTCCCGCCTCCTCCCGTCATGGTCATCATCATACTAAGCCCTAGTACTGTTGATAGACCTTTCATTGGTATTAATTGCATGGACCTTCCTCCCTCCCTAGACCTATAAATTTCAAATATATGTGATGAAGCCAATGGAACATCAATAATTTAAGTTTTATCCTCACCTTTTTGTTTTCCAAAGATAAGAGGAGGATTATTACCCTGTTTTGGTGCTTTTTATGACTTCTTTCACCCCTTTATATATGGGTTATCATTGGGCTTACGTATAGAGCATGATGGAATATAATAAATGAATTGTGCCTCATATAAATAAGAAGGCGGCAAGTACCCCTCATTTAAGATGTGGTACTGCCGCCTCTATGGCATCATGATGTTACAGCATCTTGAACTTTGGGAAACACTTTCGTGAAAAGCATTTCAAAAGTTCATTACAAAGCTACCAGCTTAATAAAGTTGACACTACCTGTTCTAAAACATAACTTTCGCTATGCGTATTTCTCATGCAAGAAATATACTTCTTTACATCAGTTCAGGATATTCAATTTTTTATGTGCAGGAGAAGGAAAGTTATCTAATTCTGAAGGTATAGATCGCTTTAAACTAATGAATAGCACTTTATTTGTTGTTAAAAAATCAAACTTTCAATTAATTGTTAAAATCTAAATATTTAATATTTTCATAATTATTTATATATCGACCTTTTGCTATAAAGGTTAATACCAAAATAAAAATAAATGATGTAAAAGAATGCCTATTGTACATAAATAAGGTAAAATAAGGAAATTATTAAGTCGAAAAGGAGCTCACATAAGCTGATTAAAATCATGTCATAGCTCCTTTTACACCTTTAAAATGACTTCTTAATAAATCACTACAGATAGTTTTAAAAGATCTTAGTAGCGATTAAAAGCCAAACAAATTTATTTTTTTGAGCCCATTCGAGACTAAAACCCAGTTCTATAAAAATCTTTTCTAGAACTTGGTGAGTTGTATAAAACTCTGTTTGTAGGTCTCTGGCAAGCGATTTGTAACCTTTATCTTGAGCTTCCTTAAGAAGGGCCTCTTGTACATGGGTGGATTCATAAGTGGTATCTGCAAAAATGACTTTACCTTGAGGCTTAAGCTTACTGGCGAATTGTTTAATGGCAGTTTTCTTTTCCTGGTCAGAAAGATGATGGAAAGCATAGCTACTGATGATGGCATCCACTTGTTCACCAGAGTGAGGTAAGTTGAGGAAGGTGCCTTCTAGGAAGGTGAGCTCTGGATATTTGGCACTAGCGATTTGACGCATTCTTTCGTTAGGCTCAATTCCTATAACCTTATAGCCTGCAAGAGCTGCTTCATGAGCTAGGTTACCTGTCCCTGAACCTAAATCTAAGACGAGTGCACCTTCAGCTTTATGAATAGCTGCTACAGTATCTTTAAGAATATCCTCATAATTTTCAAAGACCTCCTGGTATTCTCCGGAAGAAGCAGTAATGGTTCCATCATAAGCATCAGCCCAATTATCAAAGAGTGCTTTGAAACGGAAATCAGAAAGTTGAAGATCAAAGTCATAGAGATTTTGGCTAAAGTAACGATCACTCCTATCTGAAAAGACTGTGACAATATTAACAGGTTTTTTCGCTTTATAGGCCTGTTTAATAGAGGCAGCTGCAGCAGCACCAGAAGAGGCTCCTACTAGTACACCTTCTTTTTTACCCAGTAGCTGAACATAATAGGAAACTTCTTCATCAGATATTTTTTCTACTTCATCAATAAGCGCTTCATTAAAGATACGGGGGATAAAATGATTACCAATGCCCTCAATATGATAATTACCTTCCTGACCACCACCCAAGATAGAGCCTACAGGATCTGCAAGGACTATTTTGATGTGAGGATTCTGAGCCTTTAGGTAAGTGGCAATCCCCATGATTGTTCCACCAGAGCCAGCACCAGCTACGAGAATATCAATTTGTCCATCCAAAGCATCATAAATTTCTTTGCCTGTTTTAAAATGTGCACTGATATTGTGCTCATTTTCAAATTGGCTAGGTGTAAAAGAGGTTGGGATAACCTCTGCCAGTTCTCTAGCCTTACGAATAGCCCCTTCAATTCCTTCCTCAGTAGGGGTGACAATAATTTCTGCCCCTAAAGCTTTCATAAGGATTTGCTTTTCAAGAGCAAATTTAGCTGGGACCACTAGCTTTAAAGCATATCCCTTTTCAAAGGCAGCCATAGCAAGGCCGATCCCCATATTACCAGCTGTTGCCTCAATAATGGTATAGCCGGGGAGGAGCTTTCCTTCTCGTTCAGCAGCTTCAAGTATTTCCATTCCCACTCTATCTTTAACACTACCACCAGGATTAAAATACTCTAGTTTAGCAAAGAGATTAGCTTCCACTTCGGGTGCAAGGTGGTTAAGCTTAAGGAGTGGGGTATTACCAATTAGATGACGAATATCATTAATATACTGCATTTTAGTCCCTCCTATTTTTGATTTCTAATGGTTGATAAGCTATGGCCTTTACTAGAAGCAGTTAATAGCCAAGGCTTTGTTTAAGGTCGTTAATAAGATCTTCGCTAGCTTCTATGCCAACGGATAACCGTAGCAAGCTATCTTTTATACCTAGCTTTTCACGTTGAGTCTTGGGAATAGAGGCATGTGTCATGGCTGCTGGTAGGGAGATAAGGCTTTCAATGCCACCTAGACTTTCAGCTAAAGCAATCATTTGAACTTTTTCTACTAGCTTTTTAGCACGTTCAGCTGAATCTAGCTCAAAGGAAATCATTGCACCGATATGGGGGTAATAAACCTTGTTTACTTCAGGTAAAGTATTTAAAAAAGATACCACTTTTTGAGCATTTTCTTGAGCTTTTTCAAGGCGAATAGCAAGTGTTTTAATGCCACGGATAAGAAGCCAGCTATCTTGAGGACCTAATATAGCACCTACTGCATTTTGCAAGAAATGAAGGCGTTCCTTAAGCTCTGGTGTAGTAACAACAACGAGGCCTGCCACTACATCACTATGGCCACCTAGATATTTAGTGGCACTATGGACAACTATATCTATGCCATGTTCAATAGGACGCTGTAGATAAGGGGTTAAAAAGGTGTTGTCTACTACCGAAATAAGATGATGTTTTTTAGCTAGGGTAGTTATAGCAGATAAATCTGTAAGCTTCAATAAAGGATTAGTAGGTGTTTCAACAAGAATAGCTTGAGTAGCGGGAGTGATAGCCCTTTCCACTTCTACTAAGTTAGAAGTATCTACTAAAGAATAAGATAAACCTAAGTTGACAAAGACCTTGTCGATCACACGAAAGGTTCCACCATAAACATTATCAGATAAAACAATATGGTCCCCTGCTTTAAAAAGCATCAATATTGTAGAAAGAGCTGCTAGGCCAGAGGCAAAAGCAAAGCCAGCCACACCACCTTCTAAGTCAGCAATAAGTGTTTCTAAAGCTTCTCGTGTAGGATTTCCTGTTCGTGAATACTCATAGCCTTTGTTTTTTCCAATAGCTTCTTGTCTATAGGTTGAAGTTTGATAGATGGGGATACTAACAGCACCTGTCGCAAGGTCTTCTGATATTCCACCATGTATAACTTTTGAATTGAAATGCATTGTTATTCCTCCTTAATAGAATAAATTATAAAATAAAGAAAATTTAAATATTTTAAATAAGAGTATACGACAAATTTAATACCAAGTAAATAGATTTATTTAATTGGTATTAAATTTATAAGTTTATCAAATAATCTTAAAGGAAGAAGGACTATAGCCTTATTCTCTTCTCCAAAGAGAGTAAGAATAGCTATAGTCCTTTTATAAAAATTAAGAGGGGGGCAAAGGAGGGCGTTCTACTAAAGGATAAGGAAAATAAAAAGTATTTAAAAGCTCTAAAGAAGTGATGAGTGTAGAGCTTGTAATAGGCCTTGAACAATGAGGGGCATTAAAGTATAGAGGTGAAAAACTTTCTAAGGTTTCTAAAAGAATAGGAAAACAAGCATCGTCTTCTGTCCAAGTAATGACAAAGCTGTCTTGGATATTGGCGCTAGTGTCCTTGGCTAATCCTGTATAAGTATAGGCAGCTCGTAGACTTGTTGCTTTACAAGAAGATAAAAAGTAGGAACTAAAACAAAACATAGGCCCCTCTGAAACAGCCATCAGGCGAGAGATAAGGGCATTTATTTTAGCTAAAGCATCACTAACCATTTTATTCTGATTTGTAAAGGCAATGCCTTCATTTTTTGTATTTTGAGTATTTTTTTGATGAGTAGTACCAGTAGTTAAGGTATTATTTTCACTTTCACCTTCTGCTAGGGAATCATTATCTGTATGACTACATCCTTGAGCCTGATTACGACACATGCTGATATTAATAGAACGATTACTAGTAAGCGGTAAAGAGGTAGAAGGTGTAGTAAGTGAGTAGCTAGAAACATTATGCCCTTTGGAGAAGCCTTTAGTACAGGTACGGGAAGAACCTTTAGCTTTAGCAGTACTATTAGAACGAGTTAAGCTAATAGTAGTCGATTGATTATGAGAAAAGGTAAAAGCTGTTTGAGAGAAGGAAGAAAGGGTCTGAAACAGCTCCTGCAACTCCTTAATAAGGCATTTGATTTCACAAGAATTAAAAGGGATAGCCAAAAACAAGGCTAAAAATTCTTCTTGTTTTAAAAGCTCTAGGAGCTTTTGGTTAATTGGCACATTTGTACTTGTCGTATTGTCAGGAATAACCATACTACAACTAAGGGCTTCTAGGGTAAGAGGGTTAAACCATTCTTTTAGAAGCTGCGAACTTTCTTTAGGGGACAGTTCACAAAATTGGATAGAGGGAAAAGTATTTGTAAGACCACTTTTGAGAAGCTGAAGAGAGGTCAAAGAGTCTGAGGTCATACTTTTTAAGCCTATATAGAATTGGATACCTTGAGAAGAAGATTGGAGGATATAACCAAAGACATCCTTTAGATTTCCTAAAGCATTTAAAACAAAGGTAAAAAAGGGAGAAGTTGTAGAGCTAGGAAGCACTTGGATTTTAAAAAGAGAAAGACTATGAGGGCATGTAGGAGGAGGACATACACAAAAATCTTTAAGGGAGTTTAAATAGTCTTTTAGGACTAGGTTTTTGTGCTGGCAGAGTGCATCGAGTAATAAATGATTACTTCTAGGGTCCTCCATAGTTATAAACTCCTTTTTTCTTTGTATTATTACTTTATGCAAAAAAGAGGTAGGCCTATTACAAAAAAACATAGTTGATAAAATATAAAAAATATATTGACATTAATGAAAAATGACAATACAATACTAAACATATAGCAATACTAGGAAATAAATTTTCTTATCTAGAGAGGCGAAGGGACTGGCCCAATGATGCCCAGCAACCAGGATAACATAGTTATTCAAGGTGCTAATTCCTACAAACCATAAGGTTTGAAAGATAAGAAAGTAGCCATAGATTCTTCCGTCTTAACTACTTTCTTACTCAAGAAAGTAGATTTTTTATGATTAAATTTAATTTAAGTAAATCTTAATAGTCTGAGGGAGATGGGGGAAGAAAATGAGTAAATTAAATTTAGATTTACCAGAGGTAGCCATTCATGGGAAACGTTTAGATTCCATAACAGGTTACTGTGGAAGAGCTAAAGAGCTATTGAAGAAGTTAATGAAAAGGTAAAATCAAAAGTTATTTTTGTGGCTACCACCTGTGCTGTAGGAATTATTGGGGATGAACATTATTCCATGGGATATGAAGGAATTGTTCCAAAAGAAGTTTTTGTTACAGATAAAAAACCTCAAATTCAGCAAACTTATGTAGGCTTTAAGGGAGGGTTAAGGCTCATTGAAGATATCTATGATGTAGTTCTTAGTAGTTATAATTGAGGTTAGAAAAAGAAGGGGCAATGAGAGAGGCTTGTTTAAGAGAAAGACAAATATACTTACTAAAGCCTTTAAGAGAGGTTAAGGAAAGATACTGAAATAACAAGATGAGCTTAATAAACGAAAGATAGGCAAGAACAATTCAAGGGGAGGTATGTGTATGAAGTATAATTTTGATGAGTGTATTAATCGTTATAATACTAATTCCATTAAGTATGATTTTGCAAAGGAAAAGGGGAAACCAACAGATACTCTACCTCTATGGTTGGCAGATATGGACTTCCAGACGCCCCTTGAAGTGAGAGAAGTACTAGTAGGAGTTAGTAAGCATGGCATATATGGCTATTCAGAACAAAAGGAGAGTTATTTTCTAGCACTACAGAGTTGGTATAAAAAGCGTTTAGGCTGGCAAGTAGAACCTTCTTGGCTTATTAAAACACCAGGAGTTGTCTATGCCATTGCAGGAGCTATTCGGGCATTTACAAGTGAAGGGGATGCCGTTATGATTCAGGAGCCAGTTTACTATCCTTTTAGAAAGACGATTTTAGCCAATCATAGGAGACTTATTAACAATGAATTAGTTTATAAAGACAATAAATACACCATAGATTTTGAAGACTTTGAAGCTCAAATTCTTAAATATAAGGTTAAACTCTTCATACTTTGCAATCCTCATAATCCAGTAGGGCGCGTATGGACTGAGGAAGAGCTTATACAGCTAGGCGATTTGTGTGTGAAGCATCATGTATATATTGTATCCGATGAAATTCATTCAGATTTTATCTATGAAGGTTATCAGCATAGAGTTTTAGCCAACTTAAAACCAGAGTATGCTGGATTTACTATTACTTGTACATCACCTAGTAAGACCTTTAACTTAGCAGGATTACAGGTGTCAAACATTTTTATACAAGATCCAGGACTCAGAAAAAGATTTAAAGAGGAACTACAGAAAAATGCCTATAGTCAGCTTAATATAATGGCGCTTAAAGCTTGTGAGGCTGCTTATACTTATGGAGAAGAGTGGTTAGAGGAATTAAAGGAATATCTTGCGAGGAACCTTGCTTTTGTAAGACGTTTTTTGGAGGAACGTCTCTCTATGCTTCAGCTGGTGGAGCCAGAAGGAACCTATTTAGTATGGATAGACTGTAGAAAGCTGGGATTAAGCCCAAAAGATCGTCAGCATCTCATAGTAAATAAGGCTAAGTTATGGCTAGATGAAGGCAAGCTATTTGGTAAGTCGGGGAAAGATTTTGAGCGAATTAATATAGCGTGTCCACGTTCAACACTAGAAAGAGCTCTTATACAATTAGAAAAGGCCATATACGAGGAACAAAGTAGAACAGAGACTCTTTGCTTTGTAGAGAACAGTAAGACTTTAACAGGGAGTTAAGAAATAAAACTCAGCATTCCTACAAGGTTATTTATAATATTTTGAAAAAATATTGACAAATTAAACTTATAGGAATGCAATGAATTAAATAAATCAAAAACTTATCCAGAGAGGTGGAGGGACTGGCCCGATGAAACCCAGCAACTTGGAACACCTTATCCTGTAAGACCTATTGAATAGGGGGCAGATAGAGAGCAAGCTTTAGCCCAAATATAGAGGGAACTAACTTGTAGATAATAGAATAGAAGGAATGAAGGAACTACCTACAAAAGGCTACTAAAGATTTTTGTAGGTAGTTTTTATTGATGTATGAGAATCTTGTAAAATCTAATACTAAGGAATAGGAAGTAGCAAAATAAGATAAAAGGTAAGGTTAGATAAGAAAAGAGGTATAAAATAGTGAAAAAGATAATAGGCGTATTTCTCATAATAGTTTTGGCCTTTAGTATGATAGGATGTAACAAGAATGATAAAAATATACATCAAATAGAAATAGGAAATACCTTTAGTAAAGCTGTTAGAATAGAGGTTATTAGCTTAGGGAGTAATTTAGGAGAAAAAGATCAAACTATTTCAGTTATAGAGTTGGACTTGAGGGTTACCAATATAGGTGAACTTCCTATTGATACGCTAAAAGATTTACAAATAGAGGTGAATCAAGGAGAGGCTCCTCTTGTTCCTATAAAAAATACACTTTTGGAAAATAGTACAATTGAACCACAGCATATTATTGAAAGTGAATTGGTTATTGAAATAAGGCCTGGGCAAGAAGAAGAGATTCAAATTAAATATAAGCTTGATGGAAGGACCAAAGGCTTTACTATCCGTATTAAACAGCCTGTAAGAATTAAATAAGCAACAAAAAGAAATAAAAAGCAATTATAAACGACATTTTATTTAAATAATATAGTATTTAATGTAGATAAAATATAAATTTTAAAAGTAATTGAAAAAATCACACAACAGTAATACAATTAGGGTATCCTATAAGAAATTGGGGAGAAAAAATGGATAAACATATAAACAAAAGTATAAGGATAGTTATTGTTATCATAATGATGCTATTTTGGGGAGTAGCTTATGCTGGAGGAGAGGAACAAGCAAAGAAAGTTCTTATTTTAGAATCTTCTAGAGAGAAGTATTTAGGGTCTGCAGAGATTATTCGTGGAATCAAACAAGTATTTATCATGGATGAACGTATACAGGTTTCTGTATTTAATGAAGAAATTGGAGGGTTAGGAGAAGAGGATAGAGATAATTCTCTTGACACAAGTTTTCAACACTATTTAAAAGCAAAGTATAAAAACGAGAAGTTTGATTTGGTAATTACATTGGATAGGGCGGCCTTAGCCTTTATGGAGAGTTATGGTAAAGAGGTTCTAGGAGATGTGCCTATACTATCAGTTATTAAATGCGGTAATGAAGCACTCGCCTTGAGTAAAGAAGACATTGGCATGTTTCAGATAGATAATATAGAACAAAATATTAAGTTGATTAAACATAATCATTCAACTATTAAGGAAGTCTATATAGTCTATAAAAAAAGCATGGAGAACAAAGAATTTTGGAATACCATTGAGAGGTATAATAAACAATATAATCTTAAAATAGTGCCCATCTTACTACAGGATTTAGAGAACTATCCTTTTGAAGGTAGTTATGATACAGCTATGTTTTTACTAGCACTTAACCAAAAAAGTAATGGCAAGGACTTGAGTTATTCACAATACATAAAGTATATTAAAAGTCTTTATAAGGGACCTATTTATGTACAAGATAAGAACTACTTAGAGGAAGGCGTTATTGGAGGAGTAGTTTTTTCACCTTATGAAGAAGGTATAAGGGTAGCCACCCAAGTTAGTAAAATGATTAATAATAATAGGCTAGAAGATATAACCCATAAACAACAAGAGCGAATGATTATAGATTTTTCTGTGGCAAAAAAGCATGATATAGACCTCCTAAACTTACCTCAAAGCATAGAACTTGTTAATAGAATGGATAAGTATTATAGGTTAGATAAACAGATAGTAGATTATCTGATCGTTGGAGGTATTATACTTCTACTGATCATTGTATGCATTCTAAGTATTAGTTTAATGAGAATGAGAAGAATGGAGAAACGGCTTAGTGCTTCAAAGGATGAGTATAAAACCTTATTAGAAAAAATGCCTGTAGGAGTTATTGTTTTAGAGGATAAGCAAATTAAATTTATCAATAAAGAAGGTTTAGCTGTTTTAGGTGCCAAACCTCATCAAGTGGTAGGATATATGGAGTTCCTAGAGATGCTTGTAGATAAGATGGATTTTGAAGAAATGCCTAATGATTTTTATCTTATTAAGAATAAGATAAAAACCTTAGATAATGAAATCAAAGAGGTGGAAATTTGCTGGTTTAATACCTCTAAAGAAGAAAAACAGAAAGCAGTTACCATTCTATTAGATGATATTTCATATAAGCAGCTCTTATATGAAAGTGAAGAAAAGGATAGGATTAAGACACAAGTTTTTACAGATTTATCCCATGAGTTAAAAACGCCCATTAATATTCTTTTAAGTAGTATTCAATTATTAGATATGTGTAAGGAAGAAGAGGTATCAAAGCGAATAGTTAATAAGTCTATAAAAGTAATGCGCCAAAATGCATATAGGCTTCTAAGGCTTGTTAATAATATTATTGATACCACAAGATTAGAAACAGGTTATTTGAAATTAAATAAGCAGAATTGTAATATTATAGAGCTTATAGAGGAAGTCACTCTTTCAACCATAGAGTATGCCAAGGGGCAGCAAATAGAAGTCATATTTGATACGGAAGAGGAAGAGGTCTATATGGCAGTAGATATTGAAAAGTTTGAACGTATTATGCTCAACCTCTTATCTAATGCTATTAAGTACAACAGAAAGGGAGGACACATTCTTGTAGCTGTTAGGCTTAAAGAGGAGGCTCTATCTATTATGATAGAGGATACAGGAATAGGAATTCCTAAAGAAAGGTTACCTTACATATATAATCGCTTTATGCGTATTAATAAGGAGCAAAATACTCAAGTAGAAGGAAGTGGCTTGGGATTAAGTCTTGTTAAGTCACTAATAGAGCAGCATAGAGGGACTATTCACGCGAATAGTACACTAGGCGTGGGTACAATTTTTACTATTGAAATTCCTATTGAGATAGTAGAAGGGGAGTGTATAGGCTTCCAGAAATTTTCTCAAAACAATATTTTTGCTACAACTGTAGAGCTATCAGACCTTTATATGGAATAGGTTTATGAGGTAGAACAGCCAATAAAAAGACAGGTTCCATAAGTTTTTCTCTAAAACTGCGCCATTGGCTGCACTAGGAGAAATAAACTTATGGAACCTGTTGTTATTTAGACCCAGAATCTTCATAAATATGTTCTTCTAAAATTACGCCACTACTCATAGATACAATACGATCAGCCACTTTTTTAGCAAAGTCCATATCGTGAGTAATAATAAGCATAGTCATGCCTTTGCTACTTAGACTTCTAATAACATGGGCTACATCATCTGTAAGAGAAGGGTCTAAGGCAGAGGTGGGCTCATCAAAGCACATGAGTTTAGGTTCCATAGCCAGAGCCCTGCCAATGGCAACTCTTTGCTTTTGCCCCCCAGATAGTTCAAAGGGGTAATTATTGGCTTTATCGGTTAAGCCTAAGAAACCTAAGATTTCTAGAGCAGCTTGGGTAGCTCCTTCTTTACTTTTACCTAGAACACGTGTAGGAGCTTCTATAATATTTTCAAGCACTGTCTTATGAGGAAAGAGGTTAAAGCCTTGAAAAACTAAACCAATATCTTTTCGAATACTAGAGAGCTCCTTTTTAGAGGCATAGTGGCCATCTTTACAAAGTGCCTTGTTATTGATGAGGATGGTACCACTCTCACAGCGCTCTAAACAATTAATGCTACGAAGTAACGTGGTTTTTCCTCCACCAGAAGGTCCTACAATAACAAGGATTTCACCTTCTACTATATCTAAGTTGACTCCCTTTAGAACTTCTACTTTCCCAAAGCTTTTATAGAGATTTCTGATTTTTAACATACACTGGTCTCCTTATTGATAGTAGTTATAGTTTTTCTCCACACGGTTCATGATAGTCGTTAGAATACATACGATCATAAGATAAACGATACCGATGATAATAAGAGGGACTAAGGAAGCATCCCGATTACAAGCACCTTTCCCAAGCTTCATAAGGTCATTAAAACCTACGATGTTAACAAGAGCAGTATCTTTTACTAAAGTAATAATTTCATTACCTACAGGAGGCAGTACTCTCTTAAAAGCCTGAGGTAGAATAATGCGAAAGAAGGTGTCTTTATTAGAAAGTCCTAGAACCTCTGCACCTTCATACTGACCTTTATCAATGGAACTAATACCTGCCCTAAAGATTTCTGCAAAGTAAGCGGCATAGTTAAGGACAAAAGCAAGAAGAACAGCAGGCATTCTTGGAATGGGGATTTTAATAGCCCCAAAGCCAAAGTAGAAAAAGATAATTTGAAGTAAAAGAGGAGTACCTCTCATAATGAGTATGTAGCTATTCATTACAGCACTTAAAGGCTTAAATTTTGAGAGTCTACAGAGGGCTACTAAGATACCTAGTGGTAGAGAAAGAAGCAGTGTACCTCCAAAAACCTGTAAGGTAATAACAAGAGCTTGCAAAACTTGTGGGATAAAGGCAATAAGATAGTTAATGAAACCAGTAAGTACTTCCAAGATTACGCCTCCTTATAATAAGTTACTGTGTGATATCACTTGCAAACCATTTTTCAGAGATTTTAGCAAGTGTACCATCTGCTTTTAATTCATCATAGGCTTTATTAAAGGCATCTACCATTTTTTGATCACCCTTACGCATACCAACACCATATTCTTCATCACCAAAATCTTCATCCAATACTTTGTATTTGTCAGCACCCTTTAAAGAAAGGTAATAGCGAAGAAGAATTTCATCAGCTACAACAGCATCAATACGACCAGCCTCAAGATCCATAAGAGCTTGATTGTTATCTTCATAGGTATAAGCTTCTCCACTTTCAAAACTTGCATAAACGGCAGCATCTGCTTTCATAGCATCAATAGCACTGGATTCATTTTGCGCCCCTACTTTTTTACCTGCTAAATCAGCTTTAGTGGCAATAGGAGAGTCTGCTAGAGTTACAATAGCTTGAGTGTTCTTAAGATAAGGTTTTGAAAAGCTTACTTTTTCCCTTCTCCCTGGAGTAATGGTGTAACCATTCCAGATAAAGTCAATGTTACCAGAACTTAGCTCAGTTTCTTTCATAGTCCAGTCAATAGGTTGGAAAGTGATTTCTTTGCCAAGCTTTTCCCCAACAGCTTTGGCTACCTCAACATCAAAGCCAGTAAGCTCGCCACTGGTATCTCTAAAGCCCATAGGTGCAAAAGTGTCATCTAGACCAACGATTAAGGTACTTTTATCTAAGGTACTTGCCTCACTGGGCGTTTCAGTTGGCGTTTCATCAGGAGTTTTAGTAGTAGGAGCTTCAGTAGTAGGCGTTTCTGTAGGAACATTAGTAGGTGTTTTTCCACCACAGCCCACCATAGTAATTGCAAAAAATCCACTTAAACAGAGTGTAGTAAAGCATTTTAATAGCTGAAATTTTTTCATAATAAATTCTCCTTCAATATATTATTTTACATAAATATAAATTTTACATTATTAGTTTAGTATGATAAAGCGATAAAGTCAATAACCTTTTTAAAACGCGCTATCAAAATACAAACAATTCATTTTAATTCTTATTTAAATAGGGTATGCTATAATAAATAATGATTAAAAGTGGATGTGATCTGGATAAGATAGAAAGAGGATAAAAATGAACGAAAAATACAATGCCCTTATTCCTGCAGATGCAGTGACCATTATAAATACCATAGAAGCTTCTGGCTTCGAGGCCTATATTGTAGGCGGTTGTGTAAGAGATTTGCTTATGCAGAGAGAACCTAATGATTGGGACATTACTACTTCTGCAAAACCTGAACAGATTAAGGAAATTTTCAGTCGCACCTATGATACTGGAATTAAACATGGGACAGTGACAGTTATTTTAAATAAAGAACATTATGAGGTGACTACTTATCGTATAGAAGGGGAATATAAGGATTTTAGAAGGCCGGAGAATGTTAGCTTTGTAGAAGATATTCATTTGGATTTATCACGTAGAGATTTTACTATGAATGCCATTGCTTATCATCCAGGGAGAGGCTTTGTAGACCCCTATAAAGGGATAAAGGACATAGAGGAAGGGTGTATTCGCTCTGTAAGAAATGCAACGGAACGTTTTGAAGAAGATGCTCTTCGGATTTTAAGAGGAGTACGATTTGCTGCCCAGTTAGGTTTTAAGATAGAGGAGCAGACAATAGAGGGAATTAAGGCTTGTAAGGAGCTTTTGGTTCACATAAGTAAAGAAAGAATTCGGGATGAATTTCTAAAAATTTGTTTGTCACCTCGTCCTAAATTTATTACAGAACTCCATCGATTGGATTTATTACGTTTTATTTGCCCAGATTTTATTAAGGCCTATGAAATGGAGCAGAGACATCCCCATCATATTTATAACGTAGCGGAGCATACTCTTGTGGCTATGGAAAACATAGCACCAGAGGTCGTTTTGAGACTAACCATGTTTTTACATGATATAGGCAAGGTATATACCCATACTATAGATAAAAAGGGGATAGACCATTTCTATGGTCATGATAAAAAGTCCGTTGAGATTGCAAACAGAGTCTTAAAGGAGTTACGTTTAGATAATGAGACCATTAAGGCTGTAGCATTGCTTATTCAATATCATGATTATCACCTTCAAGGGAAGATTACTAAGTTTAGAATCAAAGAAGTTATGAATGTTATGGGTCCTCAGTTATTTGATCAGCTAATGGAAGTTCAACAGGCAGATGTTAGGGCTCAAAATCCTGATAAGCTAGATAGGAAACTAGAAGTTATTGAGGAGCAAAAAAGGCTAAAGGCAGATATTCTTGAAAAGGGCGAATGCTATAATAAGAAGATGCTAGCTATAACAGGGCAAGATTTGATAGAAGCAGGCATCGCAAAAGGAGCGCTTCTAGGACAAGTATTAGACCAAATACTTTTAAAGGTCATGAAGAAGCCAGAAATGAATAATAAGGAAGAACTTCTGCAATATAGTGTAAAATGCTATAAGGCATTGAGTCATACAGAGAATAATACTAAGTAATTAGATAGGGTAAAAGTGAAAGAAAAGAACAGTCACACAAGGTGATAGATTTATATTAATTTGCTGGGTCTAAAATAGCTTGAATAGCTTCTCAACTAAATTATATTTATTATCATTAAGAGAAAACTTAAATTCAAAGGTTATAAAAAATGCTCTCTTCTAAATTAACAAGCTTTTTGATTTTGCTTGTCTCATAGAAGAGAGCATTTGTATTTTTTTCTGCAAGGGCCTTCCCTATTAAAGGAAGGAGCCTATCTTCAAGGTAAGTTTATGACCTAGCAGAG
>JAEYNQ010000243.1 GCA_023412455.1 Bacillota bacterium | reverse complement strand
CGCCCATGGTCTGGTCTCATAGGTCCATCAAAACCAATTTCATATAACGCCTTCATTATTTCGAACATATCCATAGAACCATCACTTGAAAGATGAGCTGCTTCATCAAACTTGCCTGGGGCATGGTGGATAAGATTTCTTACGTGAGCAAAATGAATTCTTCCTTTTAAAGCACGAATAGTATCTGGAATATCATTTTGACTATTGGATCCTAATGAACCTGTACATAATGTCACACCATTGCAAGGGCTATCTACCAGGTTAACAAGTCTTAATAGATTTTCTTTATTAACAACAATGCGAGGCAAACCAAATACTGACCATGCTGGGTCATCTGGGTGAATAGCCATCTTAATATTATACTTTTCACAAGTTGGTATAATGGCTTTCAAGAAATAACCTAGGTTTTCAAAAAGTTTATTATCATCTACATCTTTATATATCTCAAATAACTCTTTTATCCTTGCCATACGTTCTGGTTCCCAGCCTGGCAGTACAAAACCATTGGATTTATCATCTAGCTTTTCAAACATAGTTGTTGGATCAATTTTATCAATGATCTCTTGATCATAAGAGAGAACTGTTGAACCATCTTTTCTTACTTTAGCTAGATCTGAACGCGTCCAGTCAAACACAGGCATAAAGTTATAACATACCATGTCAATGCCTTCTTCACCCAATACCTCTAAAGTTTGAATATAATTCTTAATATACTTATCTCTTTCAGGTGCCCCAATTTTAATGGCATCGTGGATATTAACACTTTCTATACCGGAAAGTTCAAGTCCTACTGCTTCAATTGTTTGTTTAAGCTCTCTTACTCTTTCTTTCGTCCAAGCTTCACCTGCAGGTACATCATATAAAGTACTAATAACACCTGTTACCCCTGGAATTTGTCTAATTTGCTCTAAGCTTACGCTGTCAAAACCTGGCCCAAACCATCTTAATGTCATTTTCATCATTATCTCTCCTTTTCATCTTGTTACTGTAATAATTTTACGTACTAGTATATTAGTATCTTAGTAATTTCATAGTAGCCTATTTGGAATGATTATTCAATAGAATTGTATTTTCTATTTTATAAATTTCATTAAATTTATAAATACAAAAGGACAACTCCTCTATTGAAGTTGCCTTTTAGATTGTTATTTATTTTACTATTCGTAGTTATTGAAATTTACTCATCCACTATTTTTTGAAATAATCTGGATATTTCTCGATCAGGGCAGTATGGGGATTTTTTTCTGGGCTTAAATGTTGCTCCATTATATTTTTAACATAAGAGCTGTCTTTATTGGCTATCACTTGGAACATCTGCTCATGCTCACCTTCAATCCTATTCCATTCCTGTTCATCGCTACTCATGAGGCTTAACATCCTAAGGCGCCTAAATTGGGCATTAAGCTCATAAGTACTCTGCCAAATTCTTCGTTTATTGCGGCCTTCAAATATGGTACGATGAAAATCCTCATCATATTTAAAAAATTCCTTATACATTCTTTTACGAATACATAAGCTAGATAAGCTTAAAAGGCTCTCTAACTCAAATAGCTTGTCTTTTGGAAACTCTATGGCTGCCTCAAATAACACAGCTTCTTCTAAAACACGCCTTGCAAAGCGTACTTCTTGTACCAAATCCAAGTCAATATAGGACACGTATGTTCCTTTTTGAGGATAGACATCTACAAGCTCTTGAGCTGCTAACCTATTCATGGCATCTCGTATAGGTGTTTTACTAACACCTAGCCACTCTGCTACCTCCTTCTCTGATACGGCTTGACCTGGTAGCCACTCTAAATTAATAATTTTTTCACTTAAGGCTTCATAAACGTATTGTCCACTAGAGCCCTTGTTCCTCCCTGAGCCTATTGCTTTCATCCCGTTAACTCCTTCTCTTATGACCTATACCTATTATTTTAGTATACTATGTCCACCTAATTCAACTATTAGTTGTTTATCCATTAACAACCTTTTAAGGAATATGGACCAATAAAATATGTTTATATATTATAGTATAAGATTTATATCATATAACAAAGTACACTATGATTAAAATTTCTTCTACTAGCAATCCTCGCCTCCCTGAGGCGTTGATAAAAAATAGGTATTAGAACATCCGTGTCCTAATACCTATTTTTATAACCTATTACTCTTCTATTAATGACTCTACCATTGCTTGCTGTCCTTCCTCCGGAGAAGGTGACTCTGGAATAATACGTGTAAGACGCACGTCTACATTAATAGGCTTATTCATAATAACAAAGTTTTCTGGTATGCTCAGTTCAATAGGAAGGTTATAGTCTCCTTCATGTAAACCGGTCAAATCTAACTTACCAGTAATAGATAATGTATCAAAAGTTACTAATTCTTCTGCAGTTGCCTTGAGTATAATACTAACCCGTGGAGTAAGGATTTCATAGCCTAAATCCTCATTCATTCCCACTACCTCTATCTGCATTCCATTGATGACTACATCAAAAGGATAGGTGTTTTCTTTTTTAATCTCTAAGGTAACATCCACTTGTTTATCAATTGTGTCAATGTACTCAATTCCCTTTGGTAAAATAATTTCTGTCTTAATAATACTTGTTTGTATGAGATTGTCTAAACTAATAGGCTTTAACTGAATCTTTTCTACTTGATCTACTAATTCTTCTTTTCCTACAATGGTTATCTCTTTAGGACTAATCAAGGTATTGGTATGCACATAATCCGCAGGCAATGTGCCTGTAAATGTTGCTTCGAGAGGAACTGTTTTTGTCTTTCCTATAGGTAGTTTTACATCTACCAACTGTATAGACTTCTTGATGTTTTGAATCTCTTCGCCTTCCTCATCATAAACTTTAACAGGTATTCTATCAATTAAATAATCTTGTGAGAATTTATCAATGTTAATTTCAACACTTACTTCTCTAATACTGTCAATATCTGATTGAGCCCCACTTAAAGTTACTGTATTGGGTGTTATAATGGGTTCTAGCTCCATATAACCATTTTTAGGTTCCCCAATCTTCCGATAGGTAATCTTTTTCTCTACTGTTTTTTCTTTTTCCAATATAACATTGGTCACCTCTGGTGCTGTACTAATCACACTAATACCCTCTAGGGAAACAGTCACCGTATATTCTGCTACATTAATGATAGAGTCTACTGTTAGCTCATTAATATAAGGTGTTAAGTCCAATGTAGCCTTAATAAGGCTCTTATTGGCCAATACTTTATCGACTTGCAAACGTGGTCCTCTAATAACTGCTTTGAATTTTTGATCTTGTATTTTATCTTTATTTTTAAGAACAAAACCTTTACTTTCTAGCTCAGGTAACCCCTTGATAACAATAGGAATATTTCTAATTTCTTGAGGTTGAGTAGGGTTCTGACTATTAATAACAAAAAGCCATAAAATAGCTGCCAAAACCAAAGATCCTATTTTCCACGAAAGGTTATGACTAAAAATTTTATTCATCTTTTCGTTTCCCCTTCCATATTGGCATCTTAATTTCACTACGTTTCTTTTTACGTGTAGCCATTAATATTTTTTTAATCAGCTCTAAGTCTAGGCCTCTTTTTAACTTACCATTGCGCACACAGGATATATTCCCTGTTTCTTCAGAAACCACTAGTACAATAGCATCTGAATTCTCTGATACACCTATTGCAGCACGGTGGCGAGTCCCTAAATCCTTGCTAATTTCCAGACTATCTGATAAAGGCAAAAAACAAGTTGCTGCAGATATACGATTGTTTTTCACAATAACTGCTCCATCATGAAGTGGTGTATTTTTTTCAAATATATTAATAAGAAGTTGGCTGCTAATGACTGCATCAATAGGAATCCCTGTACGTTCTACATCCCCTAACTTCGTGTCTTGTTCAATAACAATTAAGGCACCTGTTTTGCATTTAGACATATGCATGCAAGCTTTGGCTAATCCATTGATGGAATCATCACTTAATTCCCCTTCCTCTAAGTCATTACTACTAAGCAATGAATTAAAGATCTTCCCTCTGCCAATCTGCTCAAGAGCCCTTCGAAGTTCGGGTTGAAAAACTACAATAAGTACAATTGTACCTACTGTAATGGTATTGGATATAATCCACCATACAGTATGTAATTGAAAAACATAAGCTAAAATTGCTACTACTAAAACAATAACAACGCCTTTAAGTAGGGCCCATGTTCTTGTATCTTTTATCCACATCAAAACGATATATAGTAAGTAAGCTACTACTAAAATATCTAAAATATCTCTTATTCCTATCTGAGGGAGACTTATAAAAGCCATTCGATTAAATAACTCTTTTATCACATCCACGCAGCATAACTCCTTTATTTTTAGCAATCTACACTTATTATATCATGTTTTATATAGAAGCACTATGACAGATAAACTTTTTATATGCTTATTATTAGTTATCAGCTTATAAATTATCTACTTTATTTGTTTCTTTCTAAAAAAATAAAGAGACCTAAGTCCCTTTATTAATATTCTAACGGCCCTTGTTTGTCGGACTGTACTTTACTATTTAAAAGATCCTGCATATAATCTTTTGTCTCTGCTTTTGTATTATAAACCGTCTTTATCTTTGTATTAGTGGTGTTCACTTGGATTTTAGGAATAACCTTAACATGATAATAATTCTCTTCATCTTCAAAGCTTACAATCTCTGCTCGTTGATAATCTAAAGCAATAGCAAAAAATTGACAGATTATAGCCATTATAACCGTTAAAATAGTCATAATGACTACACCACCCATTCCTACATTCATATCTAGGAATAAAATAGCTAAACCAAAACCTGCTAAGTTCATAACGGCTCCTAAAGCAATGGCAATATAGGGAGCATAATCTACGGACTGCTTACGAATGATATAAACAATAGAAAACACAATAAAAAATATAACCATCGTGCAAAGCATGGTTTTATCAACTAATAGTCCCTTTAATTCCACCGTAAAAAAGCTCGTTAATACATCTAAAATCTCACTTTTACTTGTCCCAGATATTTGTAAAGCAACAACCATTTGGGGCATAGTATACCACAGAATAATCCCTATTAATATAGCAATAACACCAACATATCCTCCAAATAAAGCTGCTAACATAGGAACAAAAATCTCTGCTCCCATAGCAAAACATAAAAGTGTTACAATAATAAGCAAACTTTCTTTTGGAAATAGGCGCATAAATAAAAGATACAATACCCATAACACCACAAACACTATAATACTTAATATAAGATTATTGCGAAAAATAAGAAGAGGTATCATAAACACGCAACCTAAAATCATCCACTTATCGGGTAAAAAAGTTGCCAATAAGGCCATAAAAAGCACAATAGGTATAGTACTAAGGGGGCCAGTATACCCTATAGTAGCTATAAGTAAATTAATAGTCATTGCAGCTATAAGAAATCGTATACTAGGTAAAATAATATATTCATATTGCTTAAATAGCTTAATTATATTTTGTCTCATAATAAACAGTGCTTCATTCCCCTTCATTTTCTGCCCCCTCTTTGCTACTCTTATCTTGCTCATACTTGCCAAGTTTTTTAAGTAACTTTTTATATTCGGCTGTTCGCTTTTGAGTCATAGCATAACGTTTTCCATAAACCCCTGTGGAAATCAAAGTATAAATAACCAACACTACGATCCACGGTATAATATAAGGTCCTATATAGACCTGTATAAACTCTGGTACGGAAGTAGGGATAATCAACTCCTCATTTATCATCTTCATGATATTTAAGCCCATAAAAAGTAACACGACTAAAGTTACTGAAAAACGTGTTTTAAAATTTTTAGTATAAAGATAATCCTCTAAATAATAGCGACTACGTCTAGCATCTTCTTTTCCATAATTCTTATCATATATAGCGAGTTTTGTCATCAGAATAATCTTATTTTGATCTACCAATCCCCTCACTCCTTATCTAGAACTAACCCCTCAGCGGTATAATTACCTGCAGCATTCCAGAAGAGCCATTCTGAAAGTCCTGCATCATACGCTCCTCGAATTTGGTCTTTAATTTGTTTTTCTCCATAAAGCTGATATGGTTTTTGTTTACCCATTGTAAAATCCTGTAACCAAGGCCGAATGATTGCTTTTCTATCTTGCCGCTCATTCTTATTGATTTCGTCTTGCGCAACCTCCATAGCCCTTAATATTATATCATAAGGTGCAAGATGTGGATACTCTATTCCAAAACAACCTTTTCCATAATGGGAAGGATACACCATAGGGCAAATATAATCCAAGTACTTACATAACTCTTTAAAATCTTGGCCTACAATCTCTCCATCTACTTGACTTGTAATAATGGTTCCAAAAACATCTGCCGAAATGTATACCCCATACGGTCCAAGCTCTTCATGTATATATTTAACAAACTCAGTGATAATTTGAGACTTTGTCTTATTCGGCTCTAATATTACCCGTTCTCCATCCATGCTCTCGTGAAAACGAACGTAATCAAATTGAATTTCCTTAAAACCACTACCAATAGCTTCTTTACTAATCTCTAATAAATAGTCCCAATTCCGCTTATCATAAGGATTTAACCACCTATCTCCTACACTATTGGTATACACCTCACCATTCACTGCTTGTATAGCTAACTCCGGATGAATCATGGTTGCTATATTATCTTTAAAAGCTACAATACGAGCAATAGGATAAATGTCTTCTTCATAGAGCCTTGTCATAACCTTCTGCAAATTCTCTATAGGTGGATTCTCTAAAACACATCCCATTTCTCTAAGCTTAGAATTATTAGAAGCAAAGGTCAAATAGCCATAATCACCTTTTATATCTATAACAAAGGCATTTACCTGTGTCTTTTTAGCCATGGCAATATATGCTTCACACTGAGCTAGTTTACTAGCAGGAATATAAATCCCCCTAACAATCTTAGGGGCCTTATATAGATCATACTTAATTTCCGTATTACTTAAATAGACAGGTTCTACCACTTCTTCTTTGGCAAAAAAAGAGGGCACCGCAAGCTTAGGAAGAGCTAAGACATCTTTATCCTTTTTATTAGTAATAACTGCCCCCATTCCTATTACGCAAAAAGCTACTACCAGTGTTAAAATTCTCTTTGTCCACATTTTACGCACTTTGTAATGATAATAACTATTTTGTGGTTTTACCTTATATTTTTTCATCCGTATTAGCACTCCTACTCATACCCTTGTATTATATCATATATCATTTTATGAAACGATTATTGATTATGCCTAATATTATACAGATTAATTGTGAATATTTATAAATGGTTATACTTTTTTAAAGTATATCCATTATGCCTTGTCCTATTCAAATTAAGTCCTATAAATGTAAAAAGGTACCTTTATTAGCATTCTTACTAAACGCAAGTGCCTATTGCTTCACTCCCATTAAATGAATCACTTTTCTTCTATATCATCTTTTAAGAATTCATCGTATATCTCAGCTTCTTTTTCATCAGATATATTTTCTCCGTAAAAATAATTGGATTCACCACTAACATTTCCTTGTTTATCGTAGAAAGTAATTGTATAATGCCAACCATAATCAGGACCCTCTTCATATACAAGATAAACTCTAAGCTCACTTAATTTCTGATAGTCTGTTTCATTAATCCATCTATACCGAATATACTCCTTATCAACTCCAGAATTGTGTATTGTCTGTATCACTTCTCTTTTCTCTGGATTAGTCCTATTACTTTGTGAGAATACAAAGAGCTCACCCTTAAATCTTACAAATTTTTTCTGGGCTGAGTTCCATAAGTAAACCGTCCGTGAAGTATTGTGAGCCCTATGATAATCCACTATAAAATCCTGATACCCATCCATATTCATATCCTCAAAATAAAATGGATCTGTTTCCATAGTATCAACTTCAAACAACTGAAGTGGGGTTTTATTCCCATCTTCACTCACTTCCACTGAATAGGTATAATCAATGCTTTCTGTCTCCCTCATGCCAACTAACTCACACTCTATAAATAATCTGTTTCCTGTTCCAATGTCGAGATACATGGCATACTCTTTATCCCTAAAATTCTTTTTTATAAATGTTCCATCTGCATTCCATGATAGTACTGGACTAATCCAACTATATTTACTATACCACATAACGCACCTTTCAAAATTGGAAAAACTCCCTTCATCTGAATTTAAGGTTTCTGCCATAATCAGACCATATTCTCCATCATTGCAATAAGCATATACTTTATCTCCCTCCCAAATCATATAGAAGGCCTCTTTACTTTCCTCTGGATGTTTGTCCAAGTAGTCGTCGTCATGAGGGTATACTTCTAAAAGCGTCATAGCTTTATGCCTCGCCTTAAAAAATTCTACTGCTTTTTCTTTCGTTTCGTAAGCTGGTAAACGCTCCGCTGAGCGTTCCAAAGAAAAGTTACATTTAAATACTTCACCCTCTTCATTTTTTATCGTATAATCTATCAGTAAATTCATTTCATCAGATTTTAAGCTGATTACTTCTCCATTATCTTTCTTTAAATCTTCAACTCCCCCTTGCAAGCCCTCAATAATACTACCTGAAACATCAAGTTTCATGAGCTGTTCTTTCGTTTTTTCTGCAAGGCTTTTTTCTTTAGTTGGCACTTCACCTGTTATTTGTTTTTCTTCTTTTAAGGGTACGACTTGCTGCTTATTATTCTCTTTTGCTTCAGCCTCTTTTACAACTTCACTTTTAGCTTGAATCCTATTATCACTAGCAGCCTTTATTTCCCCTGCCTGCCTAGTGTTTAGATAACCTGTACCTACTAGCAGAGGTAATGCCACCAATGGCATAACCAAAATCCTTTTGTTCATATTTACAAATCCTCCTCTATCTTATCCTATTGTCAATAAATTTTATTTTTTCTCTATGCTAGGCCAGTTACCAAAACCTGGGCAACTTAATGTACGACCCCCTCTAAAGAAATAATCTTTATACCATGATACTTATAGTTCATAGGAATCGTTTGTAGTATTTCAATTACACGATTTCACCCTCAATAGTATTTATAGTATTAATAAAGAAAGTAGCTTTCTTATTTTATATTGTTAGAAGCGACTAAGCTATCACGAAAAAACTTAATGCCGCATTCCGTACAGAATACTGCATTATTATCTTTTGCTTCGGTGTTACAATTTTGGCATACAAGCTTTTGAAAACGTTTTAGCTCCGTGCCACATGTTGAACAGAATCTCGCTTCATTACTAATTGGGGTTCCACATGAAAAACATCTCCCTGTAGTAAATGATGTAGGTTTTGTAGTTATTAATCCATTAGTCTCCTCATATGAAGAGCAGTAAGCAGCCCCAAGTTTCTGTAATCTAACTATTCTACTTACTTTTACTCTATAATCTTAAAGTACCATTGTCAATTATAAATACTGAATATTCTTACATTTTTTCACTATTCTGCACTAAAGAAGGCTTAACGCAAAATATATCTTATACTAGATAATACTCGGTCACACAATCATCATAAAATCCAAGAACTTTGGAATACGACTATGCATAAAAATAACAAATACAAGGAAAAGCTTCTGTAAAAAGATAATAAATCAAAAAAGAATGGCAAACACATACCTTAGTGTCTACCATTCTTTTAGGGTATTACTCTATTAATTGTTTAACTTAATGCCATTGCTCCTAAGGAGAGCATCTCCGAATCTTTGTCTTCATCACCCAAAACAAAGCGCTCTATCTTTATAAGTACAAAGCTCTTAAGAAAGCTAGTCAAGTTATCTTTGAATATATAAAATCTTCTTCTGCACCTCTTCTAGCCCATTCACTCTTCCTGATACCCAAAGGGCATGCAGTGCTGCGCCACAGGCTGCCTCTTCCTGATATACTGGTATTTCCATTTTCATGCCGAACATCTCTTCTGCTAGTTTTTGCATTAGAGGATTCTTCCGGATGCCATTGCCAGAGCCCACCAATCTATAAGCTTTTTTCCCAGCTTCCATACACATCCTGTCATATTCTTGTTGAAGTTCTTTTAGAATCCCCAAAAGCATTCCAACCGTCATAGCACCTGGATGAAAGTTCTCTACACTAATGCCGGTAATGCTTCCTTTTTCTCCTGGATTACTTCTGGTTCCTGAAAAAGTAGTTTGCACCTTCCAAGCTGACTCCACACCATACTTTTCAAGGAAATCTTGGGCATGTTCATTCATTTTTTCATAAAGCGATTTATGTGGATTATCAGATACTTCCCTGTAAAACTTCTCTAACATGGCATAGGCTCTTCCACCACACAGTCCAGAGCCTACCATAATATAACTCTCCTCAGTAAGTGGTCGCAGTTCCACGTTGCCTTCACAGGGAATATAGCCCTCTGTCACAAAGGAAATCTGGCTTCCCGTTCCAATGTTTAAAAGCACTGTATTCCGAAAGTCCCTTACAGAACCCAATACACTTGCCTGATTGTCTCCTAGAGAACTGATTACCGGAATATGTTCCTTGGTTTGTCCAACCATTACATGCCCTTTACTAACAGTAGGTAGATAAGAAATATCCACTCCCACCTCCTGTAGCTCTTGATATCGAAACGCCCTCTTTTCCAGATCAAAGCAGCCCCAGCTTGCAGCCATATCTGAACTGATTATGGGTTCTGTATTCTGGCATAGTTTCATGGCTATGTAGTCACTAATGGTAGTCATTTTAGCAGCTTTTACAGGAATTTTATCTTTCCTTTGTAAATAAAAATGGGTTGTCAAACCATAGCCTGAGGAAGCCATTCCCACTCTTTCTTTTAAAAATTCTGCATAGGTATGTCCTTCTTCCAATGGCTCATTACCACTTTCATCCTGCCAGGTGTATAATGGACTGACTGCTTCTCCTTCTTTGTCCACATACAGCATGCCATGCATTTGTCCAGTAAGGCCAATGCAAACTGGATTCCCGTATTTCTCCATAAGCTCTTCCGTCTTATCTCGTGTCAGTCCCCAAATGCGCTGGGGATCTTGTATTTTATTCACAGGATTCTCTCCCTTTAAAAAGGACTCATGGCTGATTGTCTCATGAGCAACCAACTGACCATTATTCTCGTCCAACAAAACAATACTGATTGTAGTTGTCCCAATATCGATTCCCATTACATGCATATTCAGACCCCTCTTCGTTTTTTAGAAACATTATTCCAAACCTTTTATCTTATATGTGGCTGCCTTCCATCCACTATCTGCTTGATTCTGCTTTAGAAGACACTTAAAAATCTGCTCTGCCATATGCGGAAAGTCCTGTGCCACCATATAGATGCCCAATTCTTCTCCACCAGGCATTGCTCCTACCATACCTGCAACATGATGAATCCCTATTGCCTTGGCATATCTTTCAAAAACAATTCCTAATTCACCAACAGCATAGATGACACTGTCGCAGTCTGCCATAAAATCTAATGTCTCCCTAATGGTCTTATCTGTCAGCTCCTGTAAGCGATTATGATAGTGATAGGAAATATGTACCACTTTACCCTTTTGTTCCAGCTGTCTAAATACTTCCTCTCGTACCCCAAGTCCTCCAATATTAATCTCATTCCAGCCAATGTATCCTATCTTTTTGCAGCCTTTCTTCTTCAAATGACGATGTAGCCTTTCCACCGCATTATAATTATCCAAGCAAACAGCATCCACATATTGTCCCCCATCTACTGTATCAAACAATACGATGCTCATTCCCAGTCCTCGCAACTTTTGCAGAGTCCTTTCTTCTAGTTGCATATCTTCTAGCCACAATACTATATTTCTAATGCCTTTTTCATAAATCTGAAAAAGACACTTTTCCAGAGATACATCATTTGGCTTTTGTTTATAGAGCACCAGGGAGTCCAGTTCATTTGCCTTTGTCTGAAAGGCATCTATGAACTTAGAAAAAAATTCATTCTGTGCCTGAGCAACTAATGTAATGATTTCCATATTCCCCTGACGTGGTCCATAATGCAGCGAAATACGGGTGCCGCTGCCCTGTGTGCGCTCAATAATACGTTCTTCTTCTAATAGCTTCAATGCTTTTCGAATCGTCACCCTACTAACACCTAATTCCTCCGAAAGCTTTCTTTCAGGAGGAATCAGGTCACCTTCTCTATAGGTTTCATCAAATATTTTTTTACATATATAGCATTTTACCTTCTGATACAGGTTATCTTGTTCAAAATCTAATTTTGACATACTTACCTTCCTTAAGCACTCACCACAGTAGATGCTAGATCGAGACGTTTAATAATATCCTCTTGAATTTCAGGTGAAAGATCAAGGAAATTGACAAATGTTCCATGAATTCGTACGATATATACGCCACTGGGTGCATATTTTTTAGGTTCCTCAAGTACCTTCTTCAGTATTTCTGGTGTGGTTACGTTGACATACAGGTAGAAGGGGGGCACCTTTTCTCTATCATAAGCGTTAAAGAATAGGGGTGTAAAGATTTTTGTCTTAAATTCTAGTCCTTTATCTGAAAGAGTCTCTCCTTTAAAATAATTAGGGTTAATACCAAAATGAGAAGCACATCCTCCATTCATTCGTTCAAATGGCAGTTTGCGGTTTGACAACATACGCATTCCCAATCCACCAGATGCCTCTCCAAATAAGGGATCTACTCCATAGTTCAGCATCTCTCTAGCTTTTCTTCCATCGGGTGTGGCCCCTACCCAATAGCCATACATTAAATGGGTAGATGGGGAGGCAAAATCTGGTCGGAAAGGATTGTCAAGATAATTCTTTTTGGATGAAATCCTGTCTGCTACTTTTTGAACAACTGTTGCAGCCTCTTCATCCACCCTCTCTATGTTATTTCCAAATTTATCACACTCTAATAAATACTGTTGCATTTCTTCATCCTGTTCAAAATTAGTCCGTAGTGCTTCTAGCATTCTATCTGCATCTTCTGGGCGTTCCTCCAGCAAGGTATCTATGGCGATAAACGAATCTGCCAGAACACTTGAACCATGAATCAAGCAACCGCTCCCATTATAAGGTGTTCCCTGTCTCTTGGTATCTCTCATATCAATACCAGACTCTATCCCCCCCATCATAGAAGAGAGGAATGGCACCTGATACAGACCAAGGGCACGAGAAGCATTATTTGCCCCCTTTACCATTTCATCTATGTAAAAATCTAATTCTTTATAGAATACTTCTCGGATATTCTTTAAGAGATCAAGGCTACTACTATACCCCAGTTGTTCTACTGTCTTTCCAATCTGCTTACCCGTAATAGCTGACTTTCCACCATGGAGAACAAGCTCCAGGACTTTGGGGAGATTCAGCCAACTATTCGTGGTATTTCCATTATCCTTTCCCATAATCAATGGTTCTTGACAGCCAGCTATAGAGTAGTCTGGTAAATCCTCCTCTGCTACATTGTTCCTTCTTAGCACCTCAAAAAGAGCATCGTCATTAAACAGAGAGGGTGTAAGGACACCGGGCGTAAAGAAAAACCTTCCCATTTCCTTATACAGTTCATCTGGCGTGTCTTTATGAAGCTTCACTGACAAAATAGGTTGAGGCAAATTCATCTCAAAATAAGCATCCAGCATTGCATAGGAGGTGGGATTTGTCAAATCCTTTCCCTCTAGGTCTCTTCCACCAATCATCAAATTTTGTGAAATGGCCCAGCTACGGTCAGCTACATTATAGAAAACTAGGAGATGCTTCAGCAGCGCTGCCGTCATATCCCGTCCTGTATCCTCAGCTGCCCTATATGGCTCAAAAATCCTGTCTGCATTACCAACGGAAAAAGCAAAGGGATTGGGTGTCTGTTCCAAACACATGGTCTGCCAGATGAGTAGGAATGCCTGAATGGCTTCATAAAGATTGGTTGCTCCCAAAGCTGGAACCTTTGAGAGGGTATCGGCCATCAACGAAAACCTTTCTTTCATCTTTCCTTCTGCATGCTCTGCCTTCTCGGCCGCCATAACACGATATCTTTCTGCCAGGATCAGCAGCGCATCGATGGTGTATTTCATTGCCTCATAATATTCCTTCTTTTCTGCATCCTCTGTTTGGTCCTGATACTGAGTGATTTCCTCTCGAACTGCTAGGGCCCCTTTTTGCAGATAGCCCCTTACATCTGGGATTACATGGCCCGTTACCTGCTCAAAGAAGAAGACGACTTCTTCTGTATACTTTTCCGTTGGTGCATAAGCTGCTGTGAGTCTCTTTGCAAATTCATTTTGGGAATAATACTCTTTTACCCTAGCCATTCGTTCTGCTGTAATATCTCCCCTAGGTTCAATATCTCCAAAGACTGCTACTGGGTCACAGTAGCCTGCAAAAGAGCTTACCTGAAATGCTGGGTTAATCAGTGCATAGGAACGTGCAAACGCATCATCCTGGGTTCCAGCAAATACGTGATAATCCCCAAGCGTCAGGGGTATTCTTTTCATAACCTCCATAAGTGTCTTTCCAATGCGAATGCTGTCCGGATCATCTTTGAATTTTTCATCACACTCCATGGCAATCTCCCTTGCTAGAAACCACCCCTCCAGATGCTCGAGAGCCCTTTCTTCTTGAAAGCGCCATTTGGCAAGCTCTGTCAATTCCTCTACTGAATAAATTTTCTCAATCCTCATTTTAACTCTCCTCTCCTTTATAGAACCCTTATCACGTTCTCACACATTTTATTCCATTATCTTTCATGACCTCTTCGAAATATTCCCGTAGCTCCGGGGCAATTATTTCATTTTTCATTTGGTAAGCTTTGCCGCATTGCTCCCATTTCCTTTTCCCAAATTCGTGGTATACGAGAAATTCTACTCGCGTATTGGTCCCGTGAAGTTTTTCTTTAAATAATTCTGCAAAGCCTTTTGCATCTTCCTTATTATCATTAAATCCAGGGATCAAAGGAACGCGAATCAGCACATTGGGATGAGCTGTCGTAATCTTTTCTAGGTTCATTAGGGTCCATTTATTTGACATACCCACCCATGCTTTATGCTGCTCCTCATCATAGTGCTTTACATCCATAATCCACTGTTCCACATAAGGTATGAGTTCTTCCATTTTAGCATGGCTTCCATTACATTCAATGGCCCGATG
>JAEYNQ010000123.1 GCA_023412455.1 Bacillota bacterium | reverse complement strand
TGTAATATGTTGCCCATTGGAATCTATGAGGAGAATGAAAAAACACTAAGTCAGGCTAATAACATCACCATTTTTAGCTATGATTATAACCTTATTAAAAAAGAGGATTTCATGAAATATGGGATGGGTAATACAGGGACAGAAGATGCCTTAATGCTTCACTATTCTAACTCCTCCATGTCTGTAGTTACGGCTGGGTTTGTGGCCATATTAAAAAGTATTAATCCCACCTTAACACCTGCTCAGTATAGAGAAGTATTAGTAAAGTCAGCCCATGAAGAAGCCGTTATAGAACCACAAACCATGAATAAAATTCATTTAAAGCATGTAGCAGATATAGAAACGGCTATTAATTATATGGAAAGTCATTACGGAAATGAAAAATAGAATAGATAAGAGAAGAAGATACGAGATATGATTTATCCACTATACAAAGCACATATTTTCTAATAATAAAGGGGGATTAAAAAAGTGGAAAAAGGGATATGATAATCGCTAAAACCTGTGTATGATAGACATAGGAGGCGAAGAAATGCAGACAAAAAACGACTTTACACAGGGAAGCGTAGGGAGAAATATTATAAAATTGGCTGTACCTATGACAGTAGCACAGCTTATCAATGTTTTATATAGTGTAGTGGATCGGATTTATATAGGCAGAATGCCAGGAGAAGGAAAGGTAGCTTTAACAGGCTTAGGACTTACTTTTCCTATTCTTACTATTATTATAGCTTTTGCCAACCTAGTGGGCATGGGAGGGGCACCCTTATCCTCTATTGAGAGAGGAAAAGGGAATAATGAAGTGGCAGAAAAAGTGATGGGAAATAGTTTTACAATGCTTCTTGGACTAGGTATTTTACTAACGCTTATAGGGCTGTTGGTGAAGAAGCCAGTCCTTTATTTATTTGGAGCCAGTGAAGTAACCTTTCCTTATGCAGATAGCTATATTCGCATTTATTTATTAGGAACAGTCTTTGTAATGTTAGGCTTAGGGCTTAATAGCTATATTAATGCACAAGGCTTTGCCAAGGTGGGGATGCTATCGGTGATTTTAGGTGCAGTGATTAATTTGATTTTAGACCCTATTTTTATTTACCTCTTTAAAATGGGGGTAGAAGGCGCTGCATGGGCCACTGTTATTTCTCAAGGCTGTTCTTGCATCTGGGTGCTTAGATTTTTAAGAGGCTCACAAACCCTGCTAAAGCTTAAGACAAAAAATATGAAGCTAGAGAAAACCATAGTAACCCAAATTTTAGGGTTAGGTTCTTCAGGTTTTGCAATGGCTATTACTAATAGTAGTGTTCAAATTGTTTGCAATGCCACTTTGGCTCTTTATGGTGGGGATCTTTATGTAGGGGCTATGACAGTTATAAACTCTATTAGAGAAGTGGTCATGATGCCTGTCCAAGGACTAACCAATGGAGCCATGCCTGTTATTAGTTATAATTATGGAGCAAAGGCCTATAATAGAGTGAAGAAGGGGATTGGATTTTCAACTCTTACTTGTGTCATCTATACCACATTAGCATGGGGAATGGTTCATTTCTTTGGAAGCTTCTTGATTAGGATTTTTAATAACGAGGCACAATTAGCAAGAATTGCTGAACCAGCCCTCGCTGTATACTTCTTTGGATTTTTTATGATGAGTTTTCAGTTTGCTGGACAATCTACCTTTGTTGCATTAGGCAAGTCAAAGCAGGCAGTGTTCTTTTCCATCTTTAGAAAGGTGATTATAGTTGTCCCTCTTACCTTATTACTCCCTCGGATAGGGTATGGGGTTATGGGCGTTTTTATAGCAGAGCCGATTTCTGGCTTTGTTGGAGGAATTGCATGTTATGCAACCATGTTATGGCTAGTGGGGAAGGAACTAAAAGGAAAGCACGAGATACACGTGGTTGGGTAGTATAATAAGGAGGCAGTTAATCGATTAGTGACATGACATTTTCTGATATTATTTTTATCTATATAATATATAAACTCAAAATAACAAAAATTTAGTAGTTATTTGAAATAAAATGTATTAATGATATAATTAAATACAGAGAACTATTCCATAACATGAATTTTTTTATTAATACAATACAAAAAGATCATGGAAATGAATGGCTTATTTTTTTACAGGGAGTCATTAATTGTAATTTAAAAGGATAAGGGGGAGTTATTATGAAAAAGTTAGTGATGTTTATGCTGTCGTTTACTTTGCTTTTTTCATGTGTTTCAACTACTGCATTTGCGGCCTCAAAGGTTGCAAAGCCAACCAATTCAAAAGTCATGGTAAATAATAAAAATGTTTCTTTTGATGCTTACAACATCGATGACAACAATTATTTTAAGCTCCGTGATTTGGCAAAGGCATTAACCAATTCTTCAAAAGCATTTGATGTCACTTGGGATGGGAATAAAAATGCCATCAATTTAATGACCAATAAAGCGTATACCACTGTTGGAGGTGAACTGGCACAAGGTGATGGCCAGAGAAAATCTGCACAACTATCAACATCTGAAATTTATATCGACGGTGTTAAAGTTGATTTAACGGCTTATACCATTAATGGAAATAACTATTTTAAATTACGTGATATTATGAGTAATCTAGGTGTAGAGGTTGCGTGGGATGGTTCAAAGAATATGATTATAATTAATACACCAGAAGGAACCACAACAGCACCTCCAACAGAAACACTAAATCCTAGAAATTTAAATGATGGAAAGAGAACAATAGCAGATGGCTATTATAAATTAAGAGTGATGTATAATTATTTGTACATTAATTCAAATAATAAAGCAGAGCTTAACAATGCACAGCCTTTCCAAAAATTCAAATTAACGTATCGTGGAGAGGGTTACTATACCATTCAAGCAGATAATGGCAAATATGTGGGTGTTGAAGATTTTAAGAACCTTAAGAACGGCAATAGAGTTGTTTTAACCAATGATATGTTTGAATGGAAGCTCACGCGTGAATGGAAAAATGATCCTGATGTTTTAAGTATGCGTATGTATGCAGATGAGAATTTAATAATGAATGCATCAGAGGAAAAAAATGCAAATGGGACACATATTATTGTCTGGACTCATAAAAACGCAGCCCCTAATCATGCTTGTTTCCGCTTTATTCCTTGGGAGCAGGTAACACAGGATATGCTTACGACAGCATCTGTTAAACTTTATAATAATACGGGCAAAACAATTACTGAGCTTTATATTTCCGAATCAGGAGAAACAGACTGGGGAGAAGACCTTCTAGAAAAGTATGGGGATAGCTCCATTAAAGATGGTAAGTACATAACCTATAGCTTTAGCTTTGATAAAAATACAGCTTATGATTTCTATATACGTTATAGTGATGGCTCCGAAGAGGAAGCAACAGGCTTGGAATTTAAAGATTTGACATCAAAAGGTGGCACCATCCGTCTATTAAAGGATGATGTTTCTTTAATCCCTTATGGGGTAGCAGATCCCTACAAGTCCAATTCCTCCACACAACCAATAGCTACTGATAAGGTCATAACGGCAGATTTTAAAGTGTTTAATAACACAGGGAAGTCTATTGTGGATTTATATATGGTAGAATCAGGTGAAAAGGATTGGGGTGATGACCTTTTAAGTAAATATAATTATAGGTCCTTCTCCAATGGCAAGTATATCAAATTTAATTTTGGATTTGATCAAAAGACATCTTATGATTTTTATATGCGTTACAGTGATGGTTCTGAAAGTGAGGCAGAAGGCTTAAGCTTTAAGGGAGCCACTACTCAAGGAGGCACTATTCGCTTGTATAAAGATAAAGTGACGATAGAAATGAAATAAAGACGTACAGTCGTTGTAGGATTTAGGCATGATCTAAGTAGCCATTTTGGTGAAAGGGTCATGTCTATTTTTTTATAAAACTATAAAAATATATAAATTATAAAATGGTATAAATAGTAACAATTATAAAATAATGTCATATATTATTAAGGAATTAGGAATCAAAAAGTGAAACCTATCATTTTTTAGCAAGTAGGAAAGGAGAATAAGGATGATTAATAGAAAACCCAATTATAATTATCGAGGAGTTCCTAGCCCAGATATGGCTAATACAATGCCTTCATCATATATGTATACTAACGAAAAAGTTCAAGAGCTTCCTATTGCCATGGCTTATGTACCTTGGCAACAATGGAAAGACCTTTATGATACCAGAGAAGCTTTTAAGAGAGGGACATTATTTAAACAATTAGATCTTCCATTCTATGGTGGAAAGGGGACGAAAGCATGTCAATGAGAAATCAACAAAACGAATTATTAGAGTTACTGGGTAGTATTAATTTTGCATTATTTGATACAGTCCTTTTTTTAGATACACATCCAATGGATCAAAATGCGCTAGCCTTTTATAATCAATACTTAAAGTTGAGTAAACAGGCAGCAAATGAATATGTACGTTATTTTGGACCACTCACTTCAGATGATGTTCAAGAAAGTAATGAATGGACCTGGGTAAATTCACCTTGGCCATGGGAAATGGAGGATTAATTTATGTGGCATTATGAAAAAAGATTACAGTTTCCAGTAAGAATAGCTAAACCTGATGCAAAGTTAGCTCAGCTAATAATTAGTCAGTTCGGAGGGCCAAATTGTTATCTGTGATAACTAGTGTACAATATAATCTATATGTGCTGTGTCTGTAGATTTATCAATATATATAGCTAGTACAAATTCTTTTAATAAGTCATTTTTTTCCTTAACTGAAATATCTTCATTGTCCAGTAATTCGATAAACGATTGCATTTTATATGACAAGGCTTTCATATCATGAGATATATCTTGTTTACTGTTATTAATTAAATTTAATATTTCATTTTCTTCTGCTTGTATTTCTTGTTTGTTTTTGGCATATTCTGCTAGTGTATCTATCTTCGCTAGATAAGCTTTTTTAGCCATAATATATTTTTCTTTTATCTCTTTAAGGCGCTTATTTAATTGATTGTTAATATCTGTATTATCTATTTTGTTTTGGAGGGATAATTTTTCAAATTCATTATTATTAATTGCGTCTATATCTCTTAATAGAGACTGTTTGAATTCACGTACTATTTTTAATGTGCTTATAGAATTGCTTGTATTGCATTTACCCCTACGATACGATCCACATTGGAAAAAAGCACACTTATTTTTAGGCTTTCCATATATAAGAGTTCCTTTGCACGATGAGCAACGTAGTACTCCTGATAGATAGTGCTTAATTTCAGCTGAAGCAGGACGTTTATTGCCAAAACTATCACGTTGTGTATTTAATCTATCTTGAGCCTTTTCAAATAGTTCTTTATCAATTATTGGTTCATGCACATTTTCTTCTACTATCCATTCATCTGGAGACTTAACCCATGTTTTGTAATTTTTATCCCGTCCTATATAATTCCACCGTAACGTTCCTATATAAACAGGATTTCTAAGTGCTCTTTTTACGGTGCGTATTTCCCATTCTCCACCTCTAATATTTTTTATACCCATTCCATTAATGAGTTTACTAATCTGTCCACAATGCCACCCTTGATTTACAAATTTATTAAATATAAGTTTAATTATTTCTGCTTGTTCTTCAACTATTTTATATTTCTTGTCTACAATCTTATATCCAAAAGGAGCGATAGCTTGTACCTGCCCTTTCTTAGCTTTTTCTGTCATGCCTTTCATAACTTCATCACTTAGATTTAGAGAGTAGTATTCTGCCATGGCTTCAAGCATGGCTTCAAGGATAACACTAAACTTGTCATCTTCCATTTGCTCTGTAATACTTATAACCTTTATACCACAATCTTTTCGTAATAAAGATTTATAAACTACGCTGTCTTCTCTTGATCTAGCGAAACGGTCAAATTTATGAACTAAAATAGCATCAAAAGGCTTAGGATTATTTTTAGCTGTTGCAATCATCTTCATAAATGCAGGCCTACGTTTGGCAGATGTGCCGCTTATACCTTCATCTACGAATATATGCTCTTCTGTAATAGAGTAACCATTTTTCTTTGCATATTCAATAAGTGCCTTCTTTTGTGCATCTGGTGAAAACTCTAGCTGGTCATCTGTGCTAACACGAATATACAGTGCAGCAATCATATAATATCACCTCAAATATTTACTATACTTGTATTCATAAATCTTTTTAGCCCATCTGAAGCATTGCGTATAAAATAATAATCTTCAATATGTTTGCACATCATTTTCCATATATCTTCATCAAAGGCTCCTTTATTTATGTACATTTTATTTTTATAAGCAGCAACACGTTTTCTAGCTGCTTCTTGAGATACATTGAATAATTTGCAGATGTCTTTTTCATCTAGTCCCCATTTTTGATCTATCATAAATAGAATATATTCAGGAATAAGTAACTGAGCAGCAAAATAATGCGCTTCTATTTCTTCTATATCTGAGTCTTTTTTGTGCCCTAAGTAAATATGACCTACCTCATGAGCCAGTGTCCAATTAAGACGTTCTAATGATGTATTTAGATCAAAGTTATATAATACTACGAAAATACCTCTGTCATACATAGGTATACAGCAACCATCAGATAATAGTTGTGTTTTATGGTCAATAAAGTTTTTTATTGGGGTATTAGTAGCCTCGGCATACCCTTGTATACTGTCAAATATAATTTTTTTATCATATTTGAGACTTTGCACATCAATAGTAGAGCTCCATATATTTTGTCTAGCAAGTAGCTCTATAGCTAATTTTTTGCATAGTTTAAAATTTGGTTTATTCAATAGAATACACATCCCCATAATAATTATTTAATACCTTTGGCTTTCAAGTATATATCAATAGTATTTTTGAATTGTTCTACTATCTGTTCTCGCACTTCTTCAGGAGCATCGTTTACTTTTCTACATAGTAATAGTAGCTCCTTCTCTGTAGCATTTTTAGCTTCTAGTTCATTTTCATATACATCTTTTTCTTCTAATCCCATGATGTAGCTTAGAGGAACATCGAAATATTCAGCGATTTTTTGCAACTTATCTTTTTTTGGGATACTTCTTCCACTTTTCCAATCACTAAATGTAGATTGCGCAATACCTGTTTCTTTAGAAACTTTATAGCTTGATATGCCATGTTTTAGTAACAATTGCTCAAAAATTTTATACATTGAACCTCTCCTTTCGTACATTTTCGACATACTTATGAAATCATTACTAAAACACTTGCACATAAATGAAAACCATGCTATATTATGTACATGCTAATGAATTCATAAGCAAACAAAAATATACCGTAGTACTTAGATTTTTTGAATTATTTCGCTCGATAATCGAAGTATATCACAAAACCGAAGTATACACAAGTATTCTTATGTTTTTTTTGAAGATTTAACGAAAAAGGAGGGTGTAAAATGTCAAGATTGCTTACGTGCGATGAAGTAGCTAAAAGGTATAACGTAGAAGTAATTACCATATGGGAGTGGATAAGAAAGAAGAAGATGCCTGCTATTAAGATTGGAAAGTCTTATCGAATCAGTGAAGATGATATTGCTGAATTTGAGAAGACTAGGAAAACGATAAAAGAATAGGACAAAATGTGATTTGAATATTATTACTAAAGGGGTGAATTTATGAAATGGATAGCAACAGTAAATGGCATTCCTATTGAAGAATTAACAAAGGAACAGCGAAAGAAGTTTGAAAACTATGTACTTGGGTGCATAAAAAATATGGGATACAGGGTTCATAAAAAAACTAAACAAGAAGCATCTAGATAAATTGTATTGAGTAAGAAAATACAAAAGATAAAGGAGCGTGAACTAGAAATGCAAGAGTTAAAAGTTATTCGTCACGAGGACCAACGTATTTTATTGACATCTCAGATTGCAGAGGCTTATGAGACAACAGATAGGAGAATATCTGAAAATTTTAATGCTAACAAGGAACACTACATAGTAGGGAAACATTATTATTGCTTAGAAGGTGAAATATTAAAACAATTTAAAAGCGAATACGGAAATTCCGTAATTGCACAAAACATTAATAAATTGTACCTTTGGACAGAAAAAGGAGCGTTCCTACATGCTAAGTCACTTAATACAGATAAGGCATGGGAAGTATACGACATTTTAGTTGATACATATTTTGAAGTTAATGAACATAAACCTATGTGCTTAGAGGACTTAATCATAGCAAATGCCAAGGCCTTAAAAGATGCTAGAGAGCAAGCAGAGCAGGCACAGGCTACAGCCTTAGAAGCTAAGCAAGAGGTACAAGCTATAAGGGATGCAATTGTACTTGATCCAGCGGCATGGAGGTCAGAAACAACGAGCTTAATTAACCGTATTGCTCAAAAATTAGGTGGTAATGATAACATCCAAGCCATAAGAAAAGAAAGCTATGACCTTTTAGACAGCAGGGCCAAGGCTAAGTTAGGGGTAAGACAGGTAAACATGAAACGTAAGGTGCTAGAGGAGACTGGAAGTACAAGTAAGGCAAATAAGATTACAAAGCTTGATGTGATAGCAGGTGATGCAAGGCTAAGAGAAGTCTATATCGCCATAGTTAAAGAAATGGCCATTAAATACGGTGTAGCATAGGAGGAATAAGAAATGAATGAACTAAGCAAATTCTTAACAAAAGAACTTGTAGAGGAGCTATTAAAAAGAGAAGGTGTAGAAAAAACAATTGCTGAACCATATGAAGATATACAAGTTAATGTAAATGGCCCAGCAATAGTATTGGTTGTTATTGACTAGATTTGTCTGTAGGGATAACGTCCTTTAATATTCTGAGCCAAGTACCCACCTTTTGAAGAAGCATTCATCAAAGATAAATACACATTATTGGGAACATTAGAGTATTGATACACTCCTCCAGAGTTAAAGGCTACTTCTAGAATGTTAGAAGAAGAGTCGTAACCAATTGATGATATGTTGCTAGAAGAAACAGGAATTCTATTCATAAGTAACACCACCTTTCTTTAGTATTTCAGCTCTGCCAAGCTGATAAATAAATTTTAACATAATATTTTGAAAATTTACACATAAGGAAGTGATGCTAATGTTAGCAGGGTTAAAGTTAGTTAATCTAGAAGACAAAAAAGAGGTTGAAGCTGTAGAGAAAAGAGCCTCTAAGTTAAAGTCAATGCCCGATGGTGCCATGGAGCTCTTTTGGGAACTTGAACGTGCAGGGGAGTGCCGGAGTTACTGTAACGATCGCATCATGTGGTTAGGGTGGCAGTTAGAAAAGCACGGTATAAAGGTGAGGTGGTATGAGGCATGAAAGAAAAAGCATTAGGGTTAGTTAAGGGGATAATGTTTGCAGTAGGCCTTACTGTAGCAGTTATAGCTGCCTTCTACCCATATTGTGTGATTGTGGGGTGAGGTCTATTGGTAGAACTTAATGGAAGTGAATGGATATTAATATCAGCTTTAATCATCTACCTAAGCTATCGAATTGGACAACCTAGGATAGCCAGATTAGAAAAAGAGAGGAGGAAGGAAGATGTTACAAGGAAGCAAAGAAGAACATGATCTAATTGTATCAAACTTAGAAAAAGCCCCTACCGACTGCAATCAGTAAGAGGCCATTAGAAAAATAAATTTCAAGTGCATTATACCTTATTAATCATTAAAAAACAATAGTCCTAGGGAGGGGGCATACTGTGGACGAGTTTATCGAGGAGAATATAGGCCTAGTTGGTTTTACGATATCTAAATACTTCCCTTATTCGCTTAACGACGAGGATATATTTCAAATCGGATGCCTTGCACTTGCAAGGGCTGCTAAGGAATACGATAAAAGCAGGGCTGCGTTTTCGACTTTTGCTGTAAGGGCAAT
>JAEYNQ010000063.1 GCA_023412455.1 Bacillota bacterium | reverse complement strand
GTCACCTTTCACTGTCAGGTTTACAAAAAGAATCAAAAGGATAGTGGAAGTGAAAAAATGGAAAGTACTTTCTCAGAAAGCCTATATTATAAGTAAATATAAAAGTAAAGTGGAAAAGGGGTGATTAGATGGCAAGTTGTATAATGGGGATAGAAATAGGACACCACACCATTAAGTTATTGGAGGTTACCAAAAAGGCGGCAACTATAAAGATAGATAAATTTGCTCTTTTAGAGACGCCAGAGGAAGCCATCAGTAATGGCGTGATTAATAATATGGAGGCCATCTCACAGGTTATTTCAGAGGAAATGCTGCTTCAAAAATTTAAAGCTAAAAAAGTAGTCATGGTTATACAGAGTAATGCCATTATTATTCGAAATGTTGTGATGGAGAAAAAACCTGAAAAATTTATAAGAGAGCTTTTGAACATTAGACCCGAAGAGTATTTGCCTATTGAACAGGGGCAATATCAAATCGATTTTAAAGTTTTAAGAGAAGTGGAAGAGGAGGGCAAAAAAATGGAGGAGCTCCTATTAGTAGCAGCACCCAATGCCATTGTTTTGCCTATGATGACTTTAGCAGAAATGTTAAAGCTAGAGCCTATTTCCATTAGTATACCTTCTGAAGCTTTAGCTAAGGTTTTTGGAATGGATGCTCGTATGGTTCATGATACAGAAGAAGATGTACTGATACTAGACATAGGAGGAAGAGTGACCACCGCCACCATTATTACCAAAGGTCAAGCCGTCCTAACTCGTATTATTGAATTTGGAATGGATAGAGTTAATGAGACCATTAACAGCTCCTTTATTCAATTAGATGAGAGTGTAATGGATGGGGAAAGTAAGAAGGAATATGATCTTTATGTAGAGGAATTAGTTAAACCGCAAATCGAATACAGTATTATCTCCGAGTTAGAGAGAGTCTTACAGTTTTACTATTCCCGTTTTGAAAATAGGCCCATTAAAAAAGTCTATTTGATTGGGGGAGGAAATAGTATAAAAGGGCTGAGGCGCTATGTAAGGGAGTCTCTCAATATTCCTACACAGGTGGTTAAAGAGTTTAGTACAGTATTAGATAGTCCTGAGCTTGAGTTTGCTCAGTATCGCGTGTTCTTTGTAAACTTATTAGGAGCACTTAATAGCTTATAGGAAGGGGGAAGAGGAATGCAGGTAAAGGTAAGAGAGATTAATTTAGTACCAAGAGAGTACATACAAGCCCAACGATTTAAACATTATAAAATCATTATATTGCTCCTCCTAGCTATTGAAAGTCTTATTTTTATAGGTGTAGCAGTTATACTCCCCATGAATCAAAAAGAATATGAAAAGACTGTATTTAATGAATTAGAGTATATCAAGGCAGATCCTAAATATGCAGTAGTAACTAAAAAAATCGAGGAATTAAATAGCGCCAAACAGAATTTAGACCATTGGTCTCAAAAATATACCCAATTAAAACAAGAAAGCTTAGTAGGTACAGAGCTTTTAGATGGTTTAACAGCACGCTTGCCACTAGGAATGACCATTGATAAACTAACCATTTCTGGAAATACCCAAGTTGGTTTAAGTGGGGAAAGTGAGAGTAAGGAGCAAATATTAAGCTACTTGATTCTTTTAGAGAGTACCTATAGAGGAGCTGCAGTAACCTTTGATATAGCAGAAGGTGAAAGCTATACCTACAATGTGACATTAGACTTTCCAGTGCCTGAGCCAGAAGCACCAGCACCAGAAGCAACTGCTTCTGATGTACCACCACCAGAAGGGCAAATAACCATGGATGAAGCCATGCAGCCAGAGACAGGAGGTGCCCAATGATCCAGCAACTCAAATCCCGTCAAAACATAGCTTTTTTAGCACTTATTATAGTGGTATTAGGGCTTCAATTTTACTATATAGTCAGTGTGCAAAGTAAAATAAGGGCAGAAATCCTCGCTATTCAGCAGGAAAGTGAAATAAAAAAATTGGAGATCATGGCTCAGGAAAAGAAGCTTCGTGAGCTCCCTCAATTTGAGCAGGAACTGGAGCAAGTTAACTCTCAAGTGAATGGGGTAACGAGTATGATTCCCACTATGACCTCACAGCTGGAAGAGCTTATTGAATTCAATCGTTTGATGGAGGCCAATGGCTTTAAAGACCTAGTGGTACAGCAATTAGGGCAAGTCTTACATGAGGATGAAACGTCCCACATTATCGAGAGCCAGTACCAGCTTATCTATACCTCCACATATAATGAAACCAAGGACTTTATTCAAAATCTTTGTCATTCCAATCAGCTCATTAATCTTATTTCTTTTGAAATGGATAACAGTCCCCAAACGCTATCGGAAAATAAGGCATACTATGGTAGTCACATGAAGGAGCTTGTCCAGTCTAAGGTTGTTGTATCTACCTTTTCTCTAAAAGGAGAGCCTACAGGTGAAGAGGTCTATATTCCTTATATGACCCCTACCACTCATGTGAGCAAAAGCTTTGTGAGTAGAAAGGGAGTGGTTCAGCAGGAAGTAGCTGAACAGGAGGGAAGGGAACAAAGAGAAATAGAGGAACTAACTCCCATTGAACTCCAACAAGCTCGCAATGAAACCAATCAGTTTTATTTAAGGTTATGGGATATATTGGTGTCTGGACAAAATGTTACCCTTTCGGGACCAGCCCCTCTTGAGAGGAGCTTTACAGGTATGCGATCAGGTGAAAATGTCTCTATTACCTTAACCCTAAGAGAAGGGGGGTATGATGTGAGCTTAGAGGATGAAGGTGGGCAAGTAAGGCAAAATAGTGTGGAGTACACACTAGAAAATCCTCAGCTTACCATAGATTGCAATATCGACCGGATCCAAGAGGTGATGCCAGAAATAAAAATTTATATTCGCAATTACACCGACCAAATGCTAGAAATAAGCCCTGAGGGGGATAATTTGGATCTGATCACTATTTATAATGAGTACGATGAAAAGGTGAGGCGAGGAGAAACAAAAGGAAAGGTAAGGCTTAACTAGGGTAAGGCGGTGAAAAGATGTTAAAGCAGCCTCATAATATGGAGGGAATGACTTATTTAGAAATTATTGTTTGTTTTTTTGTAGTAGCACTACTTGTCTTACCTCTTTCTGCCTCCTTTTTATCTGCTACACGGATGCGAGAAGAAGGGGTGACTTTAAGTCAAAGTACCTTTCAAACAGAAAGACTTATGGAAGAGATAAAAGAGCAGCTCAGAAAGGATAGCTTAACTGCCTATCAGCTAAAAATGATGGGAAAGACAGGGGATTATCCTTATTACTTTAACCCTACCATTTCCGATAAAACCACTAAACAAACGTTAAGCGTTTTTTTTGGCGGAACGCCACAAGCTAGTGAATATATTTCTAAGACCTATCAAATAGAACGCTATGACTATGAGGTGGCCATTTGGCCACTTAAAGAACAAGTAGGGAGTACCACGATTAGTGCGCTATCAACTCAGGAGGACAATTGTAAGGCTTTTCGACTCTATACAGCAACAGATGCTACTTTAGCCTTTAAATATGTGCCTGAGGAAGAGAGCCAGTTGCCTCAGCTAAATATTGCATCAAGTGCTACACTTTTTTTAATTACAGAGCCTTACTTATATACAACTGACCTTGGGGATGCTAGTTTGAATTTGTCACCCATTAAAGGGATGGCAACCATTTTGCTCAAACAACCTCTTCCTAATCCTTCTCCTATAGCAGAGGTGGATTCTGTAACGTACCAAAACCTTATAGTAACTCAAAGCAATCTAAGTGTTGGAAGCAGTAATCAGGGATATTCCTTCGCGATTCAATCAACGGCAACTACAGGTACGAATATGGTGATTATAGATACGCGACTGATACAGAATTTTAGTAACGTGACTACCACCAACATAAAAATAAAAAATGAGAGCCCACTTCCTCTATTGGTTAAGTTAGTAGCAGAAGAGGATAAGACAAAAGCTGAAAAGGATCGATGGACAGATGTGGAAAGTACAATAAGTCTTATAATAGAGGATTCCTCTATAAATGGTAAGACAAGTGTAGAAAAGGTATTTTCCACGCCTACACAGGAAGGCTACCTCATTAGTATAGTGGTAAGAGATAAAGAACCAAAATTAGGGCAGTCAGGTAAAATAGTAAAAACCATGATGGATCTTTTTACCTTTGAACCTGCTGATCATTAGCAAGGAGGCAATGATGAGACAATGGCATAAACCAATAGAACACAATCAAAAAGGCGAAGCTATGCTGGTTACAACGATTTTACTCCTTGTCCTCGTTGTCATCATAGCAGCTTGCTCTAATATTGCAGGGATGCAGTGGAATCTGTCTTATCTTCAACGGGATACAAGTAACACCTATTATCTTGCACAATCTGGAGTTGAAAAGGGAGTAGATCTTGTCAATAAGGCTGTTCAAGCACAAATGCCAGTAGTAGCAGAGGAGTTAAGAAATACATATTTTGTTCCAATTACTAGCCTTCAAACTATAAGAACGACAACTAACAGCAATTATTATGGAGATGAGGGTTTATACTATGATAATACTTCTAATGGAAGATTTTATATGGATAGGAAGAAGCTTAGTGAAGCCACTAAAAAATCTTTGTATCGATTTATAGAAAGCAAGTATATTGGTAAAACCTTAACCTATAGCGTAAAAGGAGATGGACAGGAAGAGGCCAATCCTACAGAGATAACAGTGAGTTTTAGAGAAGATCCGTCCTATGTTGCTACTCACCCCACATTGCTTGTAGTAGCTGAAGCTGTAGTTAAAGAAGATGGCAAAGTAAAAGACAAAAAAACAGTGCAAGGAGTGGTGGAGCTAGCTATTCCTGATGAACTTAATAATACAGTCAGTGAAGCCTATAACTGGCTGTATAATCCGCCTGAGCTATTAGACAGTGCCTTAACTTGTTTTAGTGATGTAGTGATAACCAGTGGAGCTAGTCTAGAAGTGGGTGGGGATATGCGGATAAAAGGAACTCTTGCCAAAACAACTACTGCATCAGTTGGGAGTGAGGTTAAATTAGTTGTTCCCACTGTCACGTCTATAGGAGGCCTTGTTGTGAGCAATGGGGGAAGATTAATGGTGACGACCGCTGGTAATTTATCAGGAGTTATAAATGAAATACGTCCTGCAGATGCTTATTTATCAGGAGGAAGCGAGGTGGTTATGACCAATCGTCGCAACCTTTTGGCAAGTGCCAGTGTTGTTAGTCAACTTCCCTCAACTTCTAACTATAGCTCCAATACAGGAAGTATTTATTGCGTGGGAAATGTTTTGACGACCCAAGGCTGGGCACCAGACACCTATGGTACTGATACCGAAATTACCCTCTATCAAGCTACGACTCCAAGCATTCTGGTAGGTGGGGATGTGATTGCTAATACAGTGGCTATTGCTGATGATGCAGATGGGGGATTAAATAAAAATCCTCATAATGATGCTAAAAAGACTAATAACAGTTTAATTGAAGTGCAAAAAAATGTTTTTGTAGATAATGATGTGAGAATAACAGCCTATGTTACAGATAGTAATATCAAGGTTCATGGTGCTATTTTTGGTATTTCAGATGGGAGTTCGAGTTATCCTGTAAAGATTAACAAAGGGGTGGGAATTGTTGATCTTGTAGATCTTGTAGCAAAAGACCCGAATTTATCAAGTGGGGTGTTTAATCAGGGTGGAGGATCATCGTTAATTGAGGCAGAAGGCATGTATGTAAATGGGCAGCCTTTTATTGACTTTGGAGGTAGCAATTACTATGCCTTATGGGAAAGTATAGGAGAACCTTTTAAAGATGTACGCTATAGCTATGATTTGACAAATGTTAAAATATCAGGTAGTAACCTCTATTTAAATGGAACTTTAGAATCAGAAGTTAAAAGAGATAAAATATGGATTAAAGCTCCTGATAAAAACTATGTACCTAATGACGAGGTAGATAATACGTACAGTGCCAAGATTTCAGCTGTTTTTGGGGAACCCTATGATCCAATCAATGGGATAACAACTGATTCTTCCATGAGTGTCATTCATGATAAAGAAGAAGCTTTAGCATTATTCTATAAGGAGGATTTTTGGGATGCTTCAGCTAAAGCCCCTACTATGAGTAATTTGACATCCCAATATTATGGTTATAATAAGTCTATCTATTTCAGGAGCGGTGTAAATTATTATTCAGGAGATGTTCGCCTTTATGATGAGAATGAACCTCAAACAGATATGTATTTTAAGCAATATTATAAGGTTAACTCAGAAGATAATTTGGGATTAAGGGGCTATATGCTTTCTAAAAGGAGTCCTTTTTATGGTGGGAATAGTGACCTTGAGGAAGCAGACTCTCCTAAAGCGATAAAGGAGCTAGATTATGATGGTGCAGTAGGTCCTTTATCAGGTACAAGGGAGTGGAGCTATGATACACCTATCCACTTTGTAGATGGGGGAGTGGTAGATATTAGTGAGTATTATGTAGATGGCGAGACGGAGCCTTATCCAACTATTTTAGTTAATACCAATAAATATAAAACGCTTACCTTAAAAGCAAATGACCCTAGTAAGCAAGAATTTAAAGGGCTCATTATTAGTAAGGGAAATGTGGAGATATTTTCTGATTTAACTATAGAGGGTAGTTTAATTATTGGGGGTAACCCACAGAGTGATGCTCAACAACGGATGTTAGGGCAGGGTGTAGGTCTTTGCATAGGCGATAGTGGTACTGAAGTGAAGCTTATACATAACCCGGATGTTCTTTTGCAGATTAAAGCCCATGACAAGGTACCTTATAGGCAGGTGTTAGATGCTTTAAAAATAACGCGCTTTAATGAGGTAAATTCTTTTGGGGGAGAAAATACTCGAGCTAGCAAAATACTAGGACCTTATATTAAGACTTCTGACGATGTTATTTATAGAGCCAGTCGCGTCAAGCTTTCGGCTCAGTCTGTGCTAGAGCTAGAGACGAACAAAATCAAGGTACGTGTTAAAAATATGAAAAAATTGAGTGGGTAAAGGGAGGTCAAGAAGATGAATAAAAGATTGGGAGTAGTCATGATGCTGAGCCTAGGGTCTTTGGTAGGTTGCACCTCCATACAACGTACACCCTTTCCAACATTTAATAATTTAGCACCAGTAGCTACAGAAGAAAAGACACAAACGAATAGTGTGTCTGAGGAGGAATTACTGGAATTTTTCAATCATTATTTTTCCTTGTCGGAGGAGGAGGTATTACTCCTTAATGTACAGCCTGAAGTAGGGGATGAGAGCTATGAAGAGGACTTAAGAGTTTATCGCGAGAAGCTTAAAAATCTTTTAGGGAATCAATTAGCAGATGAAGCGAAAGCTAAGCTGAAGCTGGATTATCGCACCTATGATTTTCATTTACCCAAGAAGCTAGCCCTCAATGGTTATGTCACTTATGGTGCAACAAAGGTAGAAAAGGTGGAGATTGTAGCTACACGATTGGTGGAGGAAGACATTGTATACAAAGTAGCCTTAACCACCCTTCGTCAAGTGGAGGATTTAGAGGAGGCTAACAAGACCTATCGTTGGGATGAGAAGAAGCGCTATTATGTGAATACCACCCAAGAAGGTAGGAATGAAAAGACCTTTAACCCTACGGAAGAAGAGGTTGATGGTTTAGAAGAATCCTTCTATTATTTGCAAGAGACACCGGAAGATACAAGCGACAGCATCAAACTCCTAGAATATTACTGGGTAACGGTAGAACCTAGTGAGACCTTGAAGGTTAAAAGTGTAAAGGAAGGAACACCGATTAACGTCAATGAAAATATGCGTCAGGTGGCGATGAATACAAAGCATGTTGAGAGACTCCCTTATTATGAGGAAGCTTCAGCAAGTGAAAGCCAAGTGCTTCAAAAGGTATTTACCACAGTATTTAGCCAGCCAAGGGAATTCTATACCTACTATAATAACCTTATTTTAACGGATGAAGCAGCTCTAAGAGATTGCTGGTTAAACAAGTTAGGGTTAGAGAAGGTCCTTTTAATTCCTGTGGCTAATGGGCAAAATGCCTATAGTGGGGCAATTAATCCTTATAAAGAAAATCTAGAAAAGGTGGAGTTGAAGGCGGAGGCCATGACACTGAAGCCTAGTGTCTACAGTACAAAGAAGCAACCACGTTTTCAAGTATTGCTACCAGTAAAAGCTAAAGATATGAGTGGAAAAGAGTTGTACTATCAGTATGCGTATTATGTAGGTATGGAGCAAGGAAAAGTAGAGTTTATTTATTATGTGAATCGTACCACGCTTTCACCAGAGGCATATGGAAGTATGATAGGGGAAGAAACGCCTGTGCCAACAGAGTCCCCAGCTGCAATGGCTACAGAAGCCAATCTTACAGTGTCACCTCAGTAGGTTAGGGTATGAAGAGAAGTCTAAAAGCTCATATGGTCAATCAATAAAAAATAGTGTATACTACAACATATACTTTATAAATTGATATAAGATGAGGCATTTTATGATGAATAAACTTTTTCCAACAAATTATTTACCATCCATTTTTGAGATAGATGTTGAGGAATTAAAAAGAAGAGGGAAGAAGGGTATTATCTTTGACATTGATAATACCCTTGTTCCCTATGATGTGGAGGAGCCACCAAAGGCCATTATTGACTTTTTTGATAAAATCAGAGAAGCCGGTCTAAAAATCACATTGGTTTCTAATAATACAGAAGATCGTGTGACCAAGTTTAATGACCATTTGAAAGTCTTTGCTCTTCACAAATCTCAAAAGCCTTTTACCAAAAGCTTTAAGAGAGCCTTGGAATTAATGGGATGTGAGAAAGAAGAGGCCATTATTGTAGGCGATCAAATTTTTACAGATGTCTATGGGGGAAACTTAGCAGGTATTGAGACGATTTTAGTTGTACCAGTTAGTGACAAAGATGAATGGATTACAAAAATTAAACGAGGATTAGAAAAAAGGGTGATTAAACATTATGAAAGACAACATAACAAGCATAACAGGTAGACATGCTGTATGTGGGGTAATAGGGGATCCAATTACCCATACTTTATCGCCAAAGATCCATAATGCTTTAGCCTTGGCTTACGAGGTGCCCAGTATTTATGTACCTTATCCTGTAAAAAGCCAGAACTTAGGAGAAGCCATTAAAGGAGCTCATGCCTTAGGGATAAAGGGCCTTAATGCCACTATGCCCCATAAGCAGGAGCTTTTTAAGTATGTGCATCAAGTGCATGCTTCTGCAGAGCAAGTAGGCGCTATTAATACCCTTGTTTATACTAAAGAAGGGTATATAGGCTATAATACGGATGCCATGGGGTTAAAGTTGGCGCTGAAAGAACGCGGCATTGAATGGAAAGGTAAAAATGTGGCAATTATAGGTAGTGGAGGAGCAGCTTACGCAGCCTATGTAGCCGTTGCCGAAGAGGCCGGTTCCATCCATTTATTTAACCGTACCCTTGGCCACTTAGAGGCATTAAAGAAGCATATGTCCAATTATTACACGGTACCCACCTTTCTTTATGCTTTAGAGGCACCTTGTGATACGCCTCTCGAACTGGTGATTCAGACTACAGGTATAGGGATGGGGTGCTACGAGGGGCAGATGCCTGTTTGTACACACGAGGTATTAGCCCATGCCCAGATAGCAGTAGACCTCATTTATGCCCCTAAGGAAACCTTGTTTTTAAAAACAGCCAAGAACATGGGGTGCTTGTGTGAAAATGGCTTTGGTATGCTTTTTTATCAAGCCGTTAAGGCTTTTGAGTGGATGCATGGTATAAGCTGCAAGGAAGAATGGAACAAACAAATCAAACAAGAACTCATAGAGGCTTTACAGTTATAGAGCTGGTCTTAGTCCTTTTAATAAGCAGCTTTTTAATAGGTGGCGTAAAAATAGGGTTAAAGGGCTTGGAAAGAATGCGCTTTAATGCTTATTTAAGAGAGGTCGAAACGGGGATTGTAAGTGCGCAACAAATGGCCAGCTTAACGGGAGAGAACTATACCCTCTATTGTGCTAGCCGTGGCATTTATATTTTAAGAAGGGGTATAACCCTCTATCATTTTCCAATGGCAAGGCAGGTGGAGCTTTTAGAGGATGAGACCACATTACGGCGAGGTGGTTTTGATGGCAATCCCCGTTCTTGTGCAGGGAGCATTGCACTGGTACATCGGGGGCTTAAAGAGAAAGCCACTTTTAAAATTCGTGTGGCCTCTGGTAAATTAACACTTTATAAGGAGCCTTATAGATACTAAAGGGGGATGAAATGAAACGTATTTATTTAATTGGGTTTATGGGGTGTGGCAAGTCTTTTATAGGTAAAAGATTGGCTAAAAGTTTAGACTATAAATGGGTAGATTTAGATGCTCTTATTGTAGAAAGGCAAGGCTGTTCCATTGCACAGATTTTTAAGGAGCATGGGGAAGCTTATTTTAGAGAGCTGGAGACGGCACTTTTAGTAGAAAGTCGCCAATGGGATGAAGTGGTAATCTCTACAGGAGGTGGGGTTATTATGGCAGCTGAGAATCGGAGTCTTCTTAAACAAGAGAAAGCCCTTTATTTAGAATGGAAGCCCCAAACCCTATTAAAACGAATCGCACAAGATAAGGAAAGGCCTTTGGCAGGAGACTTAGATCAATTAAAAGCACTTTATGAGTGGCGAGCCCCCCTTTATGAGGAAGTTGCGTGCCAAAAAATAGATTGTGAAAAGCTATCCCCTCAAATGCTCGTTATGGAAATTATAAAAAGGATGGAGGAAACCCATGAAAATAGCTGTTATTAATGGACCGAATTTAAATTTTTTAGGCATCAGAGAGCCACAAATTTATGGAAATAGTTCTCTGCATGATTTAGAAGAAAAAATACGAAACTATAGTTGTGAAAAACAAATAGAGGTACAATTTTTTCAATCCAATTCGGAGGGTGCCTTGATTGATTACTTACAAAGCTGTTACTACAATCAGGTAGATGGCATTATTATTAATCCAGGAGCTTATACGCATTATAGCTATGCCCTTTGTGATGCCATTAAGAGTGTAAACATTCCCACCATTGAAGTACATATTTCCCATATACAAAATCGTGAAGAGTTTAGAAAGCATTCTGTGACAGCACCCTCTTGTATAGGTGTTATAGAAGGCTTTGGTATGGAAGGTTATACCCTAGCTCTAGATGCCATCTTACGCTATTTAAAATGAGAGAAGTGAGGAGAACTAAAATGAAAACTAGAATTCAAAGACTACTGTGTAAAATGAAAGAACTAGAGCTTGATGCCATGCTGATTGATAGTCGCAGCAATCGTCGCTACATGAGCGGTTTTTCAGGCTCAAGTGCCATGCTCTATCTAACGCCAAAAAGACAAGTGTTGATTACAGACTTTCGTTATTTAGAGCAAGCTGCTAAAGAGTGCCCCGATTATGAAATTATTGACCAAGGCAGTATAGGCCTTTTAAGGACAGCCTTAAAGTGTGCCAGTGAAGAAGGGGTTAAGTCTATTGGTTTTGAAAGTAGTCATGTGAGTTATGCAACTTATAGGAGCTTTACAGAACATAAGGCATTTAACTTCGTTCCTACTTTAAAGGTCATAGAGGATTTTAGAAAAATCAAAGATCATGTGGAGTTAGAAAAGTTAGCCAAGGCAGAACATATAGGTGATTTAGCTTTTAACCACATTATTGAATTTATGAAGAATAATTATAGACAGGGGATTACCGAAACAGATGTAGCCCTTGAGATTGAACGTGTCATGCGTAAAAATGGTGCCACAGGCACTTCTTTTGATTCCATTGTAGCTACAGGGGCCAAGTCTTCTTTACCTCATGCTCAGCCAGGGAATGAAACATTCAAAAAGGGCGATTTTGTGGTGATGGATTTTGGTTGTATTTATGAGGGCTATTGTTCAGATATGACACGTACCGTTGTTATCGAGGAAGCCAGTCCTCAGCATGTGGCTATATATAACACCGTTTTAGAAGCACAGCATAAAGCTTTAGAGGCCATTAGACCAGGTATGAAGGGTAAGGAAGTGGATGAAGTTGCACGAGAAGTGATTGCTCGGGCAGGTTATGGGGACCATTTTGGCCATGGATTAGGTCATTCTGTAGGCTTAGATATTCATGAAAATCCTCGTTTCTCACCTTTAGAAGAAGCTATTATAGAAGTAGGAATGTGTCTGACCGTTGAGCCAGGGATCTATATAAAAGACTTTGGTGGCGTAAGGATTGAAGATTTAGTAGCTGTAACAGAGACAGGGATTTTAAATCTTACCCACTCCCCTAAGGAGTTAATTGTTATTAAGTAGCAAAAAAAATCGTTGATAAATTGAAAAATGTAGTTTACACTATATGAAGAAAAGATAACTAGGAGGAAATAGAATGATCTCAGCAGGTGATTTTAGAAATGGTATTACATTTGAAATGGAAGGAAACTTATTTCAAGTTATTGAATTTCAACATGTAAAGCCAGGTAAAGGTGCGGCGTTTGTGCGTTGTAAAATTAAAAATATAAAAACAGGTGGTGTAGTAGAAAGAACTTTCCGTCCTACTGAAAAACTACCAAAAGCTCACATAGATCGTAAAGATATGCAATACCTCTATTCAGATGGTGAACTTTATCACTTTATGGACGTTAATACTTATGATCAAATTGCAGTGAATGCATCTGCAGTAGGTGATAACCTAAAATTTGTTAAAGAAAACGATATGGTTAAAATTATCTCTCATGAAGGTGTCGTATTTGGTATTGAACCACCACTTAGTGTAGAACTTCAAATCGTTGAAACAGAACCAGGCTTTAAAGGTGATACAGCACAAGGTGCTACGAAACCAGCTATTTTAGAGACAGGTGCAAAAGTAATGGTACCTTTATTTATTGAGCAAGGTGAAGTTATTCGTATCGATACACGTACGGGTGAATATACTGGTAGAGCATAAGAAAAAAGCTAAGGGGCTGTTACGTTGGTAGCAGCCTCTTATTCATTGAAGAAGAATTTCGCATTCATAAAAAAGGTTAAGATAGAGATTTAAAAGCTAGGGAGAGAATAGATGTGAAGTTAAGAGAAGAATCCAATAAGAGGTCTCCTTGGGAGAACATTAAGCTATGGCTTATTTTAAATTTGGTTTTGTGTATAGTAGTAGAGATGATTGGATCACTTAATGGTGTTGAAAGGCTTAGTTATCTTATAACCCATTGTCCCGTATTTATGATGGACTATATTGTTTTGCTTATTTTAACTTCTCCTGCCTTATTTTTCAGTAAGATGCCTTTTGTCTTTAACCTCTTTGCTGTTTTTGCTATGGGACTCGCCCATACTAGTCGTATTTTACTGACAATAAGAGGACTAGCTTTGACCTGGGGAGATTTTTATATTGCTAAAGAGGGGCTATCTATTGCTGATAAATATTTATCGGGTCCACTTGTTTTTATTATTATTTGTTTAACGGTTCTAGCTATCATCTTGTTGTACTATTCTTATGGTATAAAATGTGTGGAGCGTTATACAAAACGAAGCGTTCTATTTATATTTATTATTACTAGTATGAATAGCATGATTGTTTCTGAGGCCCAGGTACAGACAAAGGTGAGTGAAGTAATAGCTGAAGACTTACAAGTAGACAGTAGTGAGGGTGGGGCTTTATATACCTTTGTGACTTCTTATAAGGGGAATAAGGAGGCTGTAGCTCAAAACTATACACCAGAAGCTATAGAGGCTATTCGCAGGGAATTTAAAGAACAACCCTTTATAGAATCAGAAACTAAGAAACCTAATATTCTATTTGTACAAACAGAATCTTTTATTGATCCTTATAGTTTAAAAGGAATCACTTATAGTGAAGATCCTATTCCTTGTATGCGGCCTTATTTGGGGACGCCTTGGAGTGGAAAAATGGAGGTACCTGATGTGAATACAGCTCGCACAGAGTTTGAAGTGCTAACAGGTATTCGCATCAAAGACTTGTTTGAATATCAGGTCCCTTATACCAGCGATGTATTAGATGGTCGCCCCATTGAATCAGTGGCTCATATTTTAAAACAAAAGGGTTATCATACGACAGCTATTCATAATAATGAGGGAAGCTTCTACAGTCGAGATAAGGTCTATGGTCTATTAGGTTTTGAACGTTTTATTGCTCTAGAGGATATGACAGGTGTCACTTACAGTAAGAACTGGCCAAAGGATGAGGTGCTTAAAGACTATATTGTAAAAACCCTTCAAGGGACAGAAGGAAGAGACTTTATTTATACAGTGACAGTGGGCACCCATTCCAGTTATGATACGGAATATAACACCAGTGAATCTGTTATTAAAGTGAGAGGATTAGCTTCACCAGAGGCCATCGCTCAAGTGCAGGATTATGTGGATAGGCTTCATGAGACAGATGCCATGCTGGGAGAGCTTATGCGTACATTAAGAGCTTCTGTAGAGCCTACAATTTTAGTGGTCTATGGTGATCATATTCCTGGACTCGAAGCCCTAACTATGGACACTCGCTATGAAAAGAACAAAGTCCCTTATTTGGTTATGAGCAATTATGTGATGCAGGGGGATATGCCAAAAGAAACCACATCCTATCGCCTTTATACGGAGGTGCTGAATCAAGTGGGGATTCAAGGGGGAATCTTGCAAGCAGCTCATAATAGTTTGTGGAGAGATGCAGACTATTTTGAGAAGCTCGATTTAGTGGCCTATGATACGCTAATAGGTTCTAATCACCTCAATGGGAATAAACCAAGCTATAAAATGGAACCACTAAAAAGAGGGCTTCCTAAAAAAGGAAATAATGAGAAGAAGTAAAAGGCTCATGTTGAAAGAGCCTTTTTTTTATGCCATTTTTTAAGTTCTAGCTATTCTTTAGGCAGCATATATTGAACTAGTGAAACAAGTAGTGTCATTTTTACAGAGGAGGAAGAGAATGTTAAAAGAAGAGATTACAGCCATACTGCCGTCTCCCCTTCGCGAAATGTTTTTAAGGCTAAGGGAGGAGCACTATAAGGTATTGCAAGAAATAAGGTTAAGAGTTGGACAACCTGTTTTATTACGCCTTCAACAAGAGGAACGGGGTTTAAATCAAGAGGGGCTTTGTGAGGTGAAAGCAAGTTACCTTGTAGCAAGAGAGGATATGGAGAGCTTACTGAAGTATCTCAGTGGTTTTTCCCTTTATGCTTTAGAGGATGAACTGCGTCAAGGGTATGTGACTATTAAAGGTGGTCATCGCATTGGATTAAGTGGAAAGATGGTCATAGAGAATGAACAGATTAAAACAATGAAATACATAAGTAGCATGAATATTCGTATAGCCCACCAAGTTATTGGTTGTAGTAAGCGAGTAATGCCCTACTTAGTGAGTCGAGAAAAGGTCTATCATACCTTGATTGTTTCACCCCCTGGCTGTGGTAAAACCACACTCTTACGGGATATTATTAGAAACCTTAGTAATGGCTATAGTGGCTATGGCCCTTATCGTATAGGCTTAGTGGACGAAAGGTCTGAAATTGCGGGTTGTTATCAAGGAATCCCTCAAAATGATGTGGGCATCCGAACAGATGTATTAGATGCATGTCCCAAGATTGAAGGAATGGGTATACTTTTACGGGCCATGTCACCTCACGTCATTGCAGTAGATGAGATTGGAAAAGAAGGCGATTTAGTGGCCTTGGAGGAAGTGTTAAGCGCAGGTGTAGCCATTCTAAGTACCGTGCATGGTAAAAATTTAGAGGATTGTCGTCACCGTCCTCTTTTGAGAGAGTTTTTGGAAAAAGGCTTGTTTGAACGGATTATCTTACTTTCTAACAGGCAAGGACCTTGTAGTTTAGAAGGCATCCTAGAGGGTAGGACCTATAGAAATCTCTTAGGAAGCGAGAGAGGAGGCAGGTTATGCGATTACTAGGAATCGGTTTAGTCTTTATAAGTTGTTCTTTAGGAGGCTTCATTATGGATGGTTATGCACGAAAGAGGCTGAGGGAGCTCGAACAATTTGTCTATGTATTTGAGCTATTAAAGGCAGAAATTGACTATAGGCTGACACCTTTAGAGGAAGCCTGCTATGTGGTAGCTTCTTTTTCAATACCCACTCTAGCTAGTTTGTTTGAAGGTTTTGGTAAATTACTTCAAGGGAGGCAGTCGGCTAATGTAGCGGGAATGTGGGAAGAGGCTATAGCTTGCAAAGTGGAAAAGCTTCACTTGAAGGAGGAGGATATAGAAATCCTTCAAAGCTTTGGAAAGGCTTGTGGTTATTTAGATAAGACGATGCAGAGTAGAAATATTGATATGCTTATTACAAGGCTTAAACAAGAACTAGAAAAGGCAAAAAATCAATATGACAAGCAGGGGAAACTCAACAGGTCCTTAGGGATCTTAATAGGGGCTTGTCTCAGCTTGTTTTTAATATAGGGAGGGTAGAGAGATGTTTAATGGAACAGGACTAGATGTGATGATTATTTTGAAATTAGCAGGAATAGGCTTGGGGACTACTTTTATCAATCAACTCTTAAAAAAGACAGATGCAGGAGAATGGGTATTTTATACCACAGCTATGGGGATTATTTTTGGACTATTTATTGTTCTTCAATATGTTATGCAATTTTTTGAGGCTGTTCAAACCATGTTTACCTTTTAAGGAGGGATGAAGATGGAAATCCTAAAATTAATAGGTTTTGCTATGACAGCCGTTTTTATGATTATACTGGTAGGCAAGTATAGTAATGCAACGAAAGCTTTTAGCCTACTCATACGCTTGGTAACAGTGGTCTTACTCATGCTTTTTATTATACAACAGCTAGGTGATGTCTTTCAGGTAATTAAAGAGTTAGCAGATAAAATCAATATGGATAAGGGCTATTTAAGCATTATCTTAAAAATCATAGGAATTGCTTATATTGGAGAATTTGGTTATCAACTTTGTAAGGATGCAGGAGAAGAGGCTATTGGAACAAAAATACAGCTAGCAGGGAAGGTAATGATTTTTGTTATTTCTGCTCCCGTTATTTTTGCTGTAGTGGAGCTAGTGGCTAATTTATTGTAGGGATGGGGGATGAGGTATGCAACGAAAGAAGATGGTAGGATTCATTTTATTGTTCCTACTCTTAATGGGGGTAAAACCACTTTATGGACAAGAACTGGAAACAGTAGAGACCATAGAACAACGGGAGCAAATAATAGATTATGAACTTCATTATTTCAATTGGGAAAGTATAAAGGAGGTACAGGATGGTCTCAAGGAAACCATGCCTACCTTAGAAACTTTTGATTTAAAAGAAGAAGTGGTGGGTTTAATAAAAGGGGAGAGGAGCTTTTCCCTAGAAGAGAGCATAAGACAAATAGGGAGAGTCCTTTTTCAAGAACTGGGAATTTTTATAAAGCTAGGAGCACGGTTCATACTTATTGTGCTACTGTGTAATTTATTACAGACACTAAGCAGTTCTTTTGAATCCAAAGGAACGACACAAATTAGTTTTTTTGTTTGTTATCTCGTTATTATTTATAGCGTCATGCAATCGCTATTGGTTATGGTGGATTTAGCCAGTTCAGTCATTGATGGAATGAATCAAGTCATGACAGCATGTATCCCAACCCTCATCGCTTTTATGACCACTTCCGGCTATGGTTCTTCTGGTTACACCATGGCTCCAGTCATAAGCTCAGCCCTTACTTTATGTACCTATTTTTTGAAAAAGTTGGTTTTGCCAAGTATTGTTTCGGTGATCTTATTACAACTTATTAGTACAATGAGTGAATCCTTTAAGATTGACAAAATGGTGGCTTTGTTTTATCGCAGCATGAAATGGATATTAAGAGGGGTATTAATAGGAGCAGTAGGCATATTAGGCATTTATAGAGCGACTTTGCCTTATGTGGACATGACTATGAAGAAGGCGGCAGTAAGTTTATCCAAGACCTTTATTCCTATTGTTGGAGATGCAGTAGGAGGAGCTGTAGATTTTATGATGAATTGTTCCTTCTTAGTAAAAAATAGTTTTTGTATTGGCGTCATGTTATTTCTGCTTCTTCTGGTAAGTGTACCACTTATTAAAATATTAGCTTATTGCCTCATTTATCATGTAGCAGGAGCCATCATTGAACCATTAGGAGATAAAAAGATGGCTAGTTTGGCCACCCATTTAGCAAAGGGTTGTGAGTTTATTATGAGTACAGTAGGTGTTGTTGTTATTTTATGTCTTTTCGTTCTAGTTATTTGTATGGGCGTAGGGACACAAGCCTTTGGAGGTTAGCCATGAAAGACTATTTACAAATGCTTATATGGGTGATGTTGTTTGTCCTTGTGATCGAAATGATTTTTCCAGATTCAGCTTATCGTAAATATCTCAAGCTCGTACTTGGCTGTATTATCCTCTATACCTTGTTAACACCTCTTAAAAACTACCTCGCTTTAGAAGGGGCAAGCTATGATGATTACGTTTCGTATTATCAAAATCAATTTACCCTTACAGCCCAACAAGGCTTTTCAGGAGCTTATGAAGAGGAACAAGAAAAACAATGGCAGCTTCTTAAAAACGCCTCAGAAGAAAATATAAAGAAACTTATAGAAAAGGAAGTAGAGGTTACAGTGGCTGCCATAGCTATTCAATGGGAACAGACTAAAAAGGGGTTGATGATTCAAGAAATAACCTTACACGTTAAAGACAAGGTGAAGGACGATGAAGTCAACATATCACGTATTCAAATAGGAGAAAAGAGTGATACCGTTAGGGGAGACCAAGATAAACTAAAAAATAAAATAAAAACTTGTCTTAAAAACTTCTATAACGTACAAGACTGTAATATACATATTACAGTACAAAAGAATGATTAGGAGGCAAAAAGATGTTGGAGAAATGGTTAAAAAACGTAAAAGGACCTCAAAACAAAAAAGGATTAATAGGTGTGATGGTACTTCTTATTTTAGGCCTAGGGATTACTTTCTTACCTACACAGCCCAAGGGAACTCAAACTAAAGTAGTAGTTACTCCCAATAATAGTACTTCAAGAGAAGCTCTAACTTATGAGGAAGCCTTAGAGAAGAGGCTAACATTAATCTTACAAAAAATGGAGGGAGTTGGTCAGGTCAATGTGATGATTACGACCCTTTCCAACGAGGAAAAGGTATTGGCAGAAGAAAAGACGCAAAGTCATCAAAAGCAGCAAGAAACCGACCAAGGCGGAGGAACGCGCATCACAGATAAGGAGGAGGCTCAAAATCAGATTGTTCTTCAAAATGGGAATGTGCCTTATGTGATTAAAGAAAATAAGCCCGTTATCAAAGGGGTTCTTGTCATAGCTGAAGGAGCAGGAAGCAGTGAGATCAAAAATAATATTTTAGAGTCTATCACTTCACTTCTAGATGTTCCAGTACATAAAGTAGCAGTTTTTAAAAAAGGAAAATAGGGAGGAAATGAAATGTTTACTTTTAAAAGAAATCAAGTGATTATCACCGTACTCGTTTTTATGATTGCTGTTGCCGCTTATCTTAATACAAAAGAACCTGTATCAAAAATAAAACCCCAGCTTGTAGAGACAACAGAAAATCAATTGGAGGAAAAGGACTTCTTTGAAAATTATAATTCTGTTATTCAAGAGCTTCCACCAGATGGTGATAATAGTGCAGTGGCAGAAGGGGATATGACCCAACAAGCAGTAGATTCCAGTCAAGTAGCCGTTACTTCAGAAGGAACAGATGCCCAACAAGCAGCTACAACTAATGAGACCATAGATCCTAATGGGCAAGTGGCTACTAAGGTGGAAGAGAATGGCAATGAGAGCGTTGAAGCAAGCCAAATCGTAGAGCCTGACGCAGGTTTAGTAGCGGCCCAAACAGTAGCTGATAAGACCAGTAATGCCCAAAGCTTTACAGCCACTATTACTAAGAAGGGGATGGAGAGCAGTGAAGAAGTGGCAGAAGCCAATAGCAATAAAAATCTGGAGGTTAGTTATTTTGTAGAAGAAAAAATATTAAGAGAGCAATCTCGTGCACAACAAATTGACCAGTTAACACAATATGTGGCCAATGAAAATCTAGATAAGGAATCGAAATCCAAAGCAGCAGCAAGCTTACTTGCTATTCAAGAACGCATTGAGAAGGAAAGCAGTGCAGAAGCTCTTTTAAGAGCTAAAGGATTTAAAGAAGTTTATGTGCGTATTGATGAAGATAGTGTCGATGTGGTTATTAATAAGGCAGATTTAACGGATTCCGATATTGCTCAAATTGAAGAAATCGTCAATCGTAAAACAGGTTATAGCGTAGGTAAAATTAAAATTACGCCTTTAAAAGGCTTAAGTAAAGATGCGCAAAAATAAATAGTTAAAAGGTGGGCTTCTAGCAAGTGGACGTTGTAAAATAAATTGCAACGCCCTTATTTTTTGTATATAATAAGAGAATAAGAAAAAGATATAGTGTATAAGGAGGTCTATGACATGAATGAAGAACAAATTATAGGGATAGATACAGAAAGCGAAACAGACCAGGTACAAATTGCAGATGATGTGATTGCTGTCATCGCTGAGATTGCTGCCTTAGAAGTACAAGGTATGGTAGATACTGCTCAAACGAAAGCAGATTTTGTGCAAGCAGCTATTAGTCGCAAAAAATCACCAAAAGGTGTAAAGGTGGAAGTGGCTCAAGGTGAAGTATTCATTGATGTAGCTGCCATTGTGAAATATGGGGTAAAAATTAATAAAGTATGTTTAGAAGTACAAGAAAAGGTTAAGAATTCAGTAGAGACTATGACGGGATTACATGTTGCCTCTGTCAATATCCATGTAGTGGGTGTAACCTTTGATAAGGAACAAAAAGAAGCTTAAATACAGGAAGAACCTTAAGCTAACCCTTTTAGAGGGGTTAGCTTAATTACTAAGGAGGAAGAAATGACTAGAAGAGAAGCCAGAGAGGCTATTATGCAAATGCTGTTTGCCTGTGATTTTCATGAGGAGCAGGAGAGAGAGCGACTTTTAGAAGAACATTGTGCCCAACTAAGAGAAGAAGAGAAGTTAAAGCATCAAAAAGGAAACAATAACCCTATGTTTCAGTTTATTGAAAGAGAATACCACGGTGTATTAGAGCATCTGGAAGAAATTGATGCCCTTATTAAACAAAGTGCTACCAATTGGTCCTTACAGCGTATTGCAAAAGTGGATCATATGATTTTACGCTTAGCCATCTATGAACTCAAATGGGAGAAAGACATTCCACCTAAAGTCGTTGTCAATGAAGCTGTAGAGATAGCAAAAGCATATAGTACTGACAAATCCCCTAAGTTTATCAATGGTGTTTTAGGAAATATCATCAAATTAATAGAGGACTAGAGATGAAGAGAAAGGTCTTATCCGTTTGGCAGCTTAACCACTATGTCAGTGGACTTATTGAACAAGATTATATACTAAGTGATGTATGGGTTTCTGGTGAAATATCTAATTGTAAATACCATCAATCAGGTCATGTGTACTTTACCATTAAAGATGAAAAAGCTGGTATAAGTGCCGTACTTTTTAGTAGAGATGCAGCGAAGCTTACTTTTCGATTGACGGAAGGTATGAAGATATTTGCAAGGGCTAGAGTGACTATTTATGAAAAGACAGGAGCTTATCAAGCTTATGTTTTTGATATTGAAAAGCAAGGAAGAGGACTCTTGTATGAACGTTTTGAAGCCCTTAAAAAGCAACTTGAAGGAGAAGGATTATTTAACCCCCAATATAAAAAGCAGATTCCCACTTATCCTCAAAGGGTAGGTATCATTACCTCTGGCACAGGGGCAGCCATTCAAGATATTTGTCAGATTTCTAAAAGGCGAAATGCCAGTATTCCTCTTTATATTTACCCTGTTCATGTACAAGGTGAGTTAGCTGTTGCTGAGATTGTAGAAGCCATTAAGAGGGCCAATGAAGATGGCCTAGTGGACGTGCTGATTGTGGGACGTGGTGGAGGTTCTATTGAGGACCTTTGGGCTTTTAATGAGGAGGAAGTGGCAAGGGCTATTTTTGCTTCACGGCTCCCTATTGTTTCAGCAGTTGGCCATGAGATTGATTTTACAATAGCTGATTTTGTCAGTGATCTTCGTGCAGCTACACCTTCTGCAGCAGCAGAATTAGTCATTCCTTCCAAGCAAGAATTAGAAGAACAAATAAATCGTTATATGACACAGCTTACTTATATGATGAGGCAACGTCTTTCTTTAGCCCAAGGTAAACTAGAGGCGCTTTTAAGTCGGCCTGTTTATCGTTCAAAAGACAAATTTTATAAAGATAAAATGCAAGAGGTAGATGAGTTAATGAATCGTCTGCAAAAAGGATATAAACAGCGTATTCAAGAAAAAGCAAGGCTTTATGAATGGGCAGTTGAAAAGCTTGAGAAACTTTCCCCTTTCACTACGCTTAAGCGTGGATATAGTTTAGTAACCAATAAGGAAGGTGAGTTAGTTACTTCTGTAAAGCAAGTTCAAACAGGTGAAAAGCTTTGCCTGACATTAAGTGATGGAAGTCTGGGTATTAAGGTCCAGGAAGAGGAGTAAAAAGATGGCTAGAAAACAAAAAAAATTTGAAGAAGCTCTAGGTGAACTAGAGGAAATCATTAGGAACCTTGAGGAGGGCAATGTCACTTTAGAAGAAAGTATCAAAAAGTATAAAACGGGGATAGATTTAGCCAGTCAATGTTTAAATGTCCTTAAACAGGCTGAGCAAGAGATTTTTGTCTATGAGCAGGAAGGGTATAAAAAGCTAGAAGGGGTGGAGGAAGAATGAAAAAGACACTCGAAATGTATCAAGAACAAATGAATCAATGGATGGAAGAGGCTATTGGCCACCCCCAGGGACCTTTTAGTCGCCTTCAAGAAGCGATGCGCTATAGTCTTATGGCAGGTGGTAAAAGGATTCGTCCTGTACTTATGCAACTTTGTTATGAGGCCGTAGGTGGAAAAGAGGATATTTCTAGTTATCTTATGGCCATTGAGATGATTCATACTTATTCACTGATACATGACGATTTGCCGGCTATGGACAATGATGATTTAAGGCGTGGAAAACCCACCAATCATGTGGCCTTTGATGAAGCTACCGCTATTTTAGCAGGGGATGCCCTTTTAACAGAAGCATTTCAGCTGATGTTAGGCGATGCATTAAGGCAAGGGGGCCTAGAGCGAGTACAAGCGGCCCATATTTTAAGTTATGCCAGTGGTATGGAGGGAATGGTAGGTGGCCAAATACTGGATATGGAAAGTGAGAATAAGACCATTGATTTAGAGACTTTAGATTGTATTCACCTCCATAAGACAGGCGCGCTTCTTGCTGCAGCTACTAAAATGGGAGCCGTATTAGGCTTAGGTTCAAGTCAAGAAGTCGCAGCTCTAGAAGCTTATGGAAAATATATAGGAAAGGTCTTTCAAATCATAGATGACATTTTAGATGCTACGTCTACTGACGAAGAACTAGGAAAGCCCGTACACAGTGATACTAAAAATCAAAAAAATACCTATCTGAGTTTTTATTCCATAGAAGAATGCTACGCCATTGCCAATGAATTAACAGATAAGGCACTTGCTATGTTACAATATGTACAAGGGGATACACAGCTTCTAGCTGAGCTTGCCAAAAGGCTTATAAAAAGAAAAAAATAGGAGGTAGCGATGACCTATATTACGCAACTTAGTAGAAATTCTGTTTTATGGGTAGCCGTATTAAGCTGGTTTACAGCGCAAGTATTAAAAATAGTCATTACTCTTTTTAATGAACATCGTTTAGACCTTAGTTTGTTTTTTGCATCAGGGGGAATGCCTAGTTCTCATAGCTCTTTTGTCATGGCATTGGCTATAAGTATAGGTCAACTTTATGGTTATGATCAGCCTCTTTTTTCTGTGGCAGCCGTTTTTAGTTGTATTGTCATGTACGATGCAGCCCATGTACGCTTGCAAGCAGGTAAACAAGCGGAAAGGATTAATCAGATTATAGAGATATTAGGTGACCCCAATCTCAATCCGGAAGAACGTTTAAAAGAAATTTTAGGTCATACACCTCTTCAAGTATTAGCGGGTGCTATTTTGGGTATTATTATTGCCTTAATTTTCTTTGGTGTATAAAGGCAGTTGAAAAAAAAAGTTGAGACTGCTATAATGTGTTAAAAGCGACTTATGACACGCTTTTCAAAAGATAAGATGCAGTATTCTAGTCAAGCTAGTATGTTTTGAAGACGGGCCTAAAAATCCGTTTTAGGGCATATCGATGAAGTTCCTGGTGTTGGCTTGTAGCGCCCCGCTATGGGCTGAGGCTGGGAGTTAAGGTTTAAGGGCGATCCATAAGGGCATATGGGCGTTGACCCTTTTACCGTGGAGACCTATGCTTGTGCTTATTCCTATGGGAATAATGTATGACTTAGGATGAAACCTACCATGCGGTATAGGCTGTGGGTAGAGTAGCCTGCCTTGAGTGATGGAGGGAGGACACTCATTTACCTTTTTCTTTCTTGGCCAAGGAAGAGAGAGGATTGTGGGTAGAAACCTGATTCGCAAAAGAGGATAGGAACATAATAGCTTGCTTCGAGGAAAACTCCTAGACTGTTTCTTACGGAAGGTTTCAAATGGATTACAGTGTGGCTTTAAGGTGATCTGGCGCGGAGCTTAGCTCTGAGGCTTCTTTAAAGGGAAACCGCTTATTTGGCGACAAAAAAGTAGAAGCTTGGGAAAACCTGCTAGACTATATACCACAAAATTTACATTTGGAATTGTCTTATCTTTTGAAGAGTGGGTGATAAGTCGCTAGTTAAAGGAGCAAAGAGTAAATGTCAAGACCTCAAAAAATGAAAGTCAAATTTAAAAAAGTTAAGCTCAAAAAGCAATCGATGAAGACACTTAGTTTGATTATAGGGACTACTTTTGTAATTGCTATGTCTTTCAGTTATATTTTTGAAGTACTTATGGCAGATGTGCCTCTTTTAGTAGCCTTTATGATGCTGATTAGCATTATTATAATAGGAATTATTTGTGATGGCATCGGTAATGCAGTTGTTTCAGTTGATGAGGTAACTTTTCATTCTATGGCAGCTCAAAAAGTGAAAGGGGCCAGTGAGAGTATTAAGCTGGTGCGTAATGCACCTATGGTAGCTAATATTTTTAACGATGTTATCGGCGATATTGCAGGAATTATATCAGGTAGTACGGGTACAGCGATTGTAGTGGCTTTGGAAGAAGGGTTTGGTTATCAATCTATTTTATTGTCAATTGCTATGAGTGGCTTTGTGGCTGCTATGACAGTAGGAGGAAAGGCCCTAGGCAAAACCTATGCCATTGAAAGAGCTAGATACATTGTTTATTATGTTGGAGTATGTATCTATTATATCAAGCGCGTATTCTTTATAAAAAAGAACTAGAATGACAATCAATGGGGTTGTCATTTTTTTAAATAATAGGCTTATACTACCAAAATAGAGACTAAAATAAAAGTGAGGCTGTTGTATGCTAAGTTTATTAAAGCAAATAAAAGGGCCAGAAGATATAAAGGCCTTAAAAGAAGAGGAGCTCCCAGAACTTGCTAAGGAGATTAGGCAGTTCCTTGTTCAATCCTTGTCCCAAACAGGTGGCCACTTGGCTTCTAATTTAGGTGTAGTGGAGTTAAGCATTGCCCTTCATTATGTTTTTAATTCACCTGAGGATAAGATCATATGGGATGTAGGTCATCAAGCTTATGTGCATAAATTATTAACAGGGAGACGCAAAGGCTTTCAGACCCTTAGAAAGTTTGGGGGCATGAGTGGTTTTCCAAAGAGAAAAGAGAGTATACATGATGTCTTTGAAACAGGACATAGTTCGACTTCTATATCTTCTGCCCTTGGTATGGCTGTAGCCCGAGACTTAAAGGGTGAGAAGAACCAAGTGATTGCAGTCATTGGAGATGGGGCTTTAACAGGTGGCATGGCTTTTGAGGCACTGAATAATGCTGGTCGTGGACATACCCATCTCATTGTTATCCTTAATGACAATGAGATGTCTATTTCTAAAAATGTAGGTGGGATGGTGAAGTATTTAACGAAACTTCGCTCCAGCAGAGATTACCTAAGAGCAAAAGAAGGAGTAGAAGATGCCCTTAGTCATGTACCTGTTATTGGAGAGCAAATGGTTCATACCATTAAGCGAACCAAGGGAAAGGTAAAAAGCTTTTTGATTGAAAATACCCTATTTGAGCAGTTAGGTGTAACCTATTTAGGACCTATTGATGGTCATTCTTACGAGGAGCTTATAGATATTTTAGAAAATGCTAAAGAGATGAAGGGACCTGTCCTTATTCATGTAAAAACCAAAAAGGGTAAAGGTTACCGTTTAGCAGAAGAAAATCCTTCCGCTTTTCATGGGATAGCTGCCTTTGATATTGCTACGGGCAAAGTCAGGAAAGCACAGGAAGCAAAAACCTTTTCAGCAGCTTTTGGTGAAGCCATGTGTCAAGTGGCATCAGAAAGAGAAGATGTGGTAGCTATTTCGGCAGCTATGCCTGATGGAACAGGATTACTGGATTTTACTAAAGCTTATAAAAAACGTTTTTATGATGTAGGCATTGCTGAACAACATGGCGTTACCTTTGCTGCAGGATTAGCGGCTCAGTGTATTCGCCCAGTAGTAGCTATTTATTCCTCTTTCTTGCAAAGAGCCTATGATCAGATTTTGCATGATGTATGCTTGCAAAATCTGCCTGTAATTTTTGCCATCGATCGAGCAGGTTTAGTAGGAGAAGATGGCGCAACCCATCAAGGCATTTATGATGTGGCTTTTCTAAGTAGTATGCCCAATATGCATCTATTAGCCCCTAAGGTACCACAGGAAATAGAAGGAGCCTTACGCTACGCCTTAAGTCTGAATGCACCTGTGGCCATTCGCTATCCTAGGGGGACAGCTCAATTGGATACAGTATATCATCATGACTATAAGGATGTAAGTTTGAAAACGTTAAAATCTGGTAATAATAAGGCTATATTAACCTATGGAAAATTTGTGGGATTAGCCTTAGAGACAAGTGACCTACTAAGAGAGCAAGGCAGTGATGTAGCTGTTATAGAGGCCCCCTGTTGCTGGCCTTTAGACCAAGAAGGTCTTCTGAAAGTGGCTCAGGAATATGACTATCTCTTTACCTTAGAAGATGGTATACTATTAGGAGGATTTGGAGAAAAAGTCTTTAGCATGCTTTTACAAGAAGGCCAGACTCCAAAGGGACGTGCCTTTGGCTATAAAACAGGGATTATAGAGCATGGAGATCTTTCTAGTCTATTAGAAAAAGAAGGTCTTACACCAAGAGACATCAGTGAGCAAATACGAAGATTATGTGAGAAAGAGAGCAAATAAATTCATGGATGAAAAAGAAAGACTAGATGTGCTCTTAGTAGAGCTCGGTTTAGCAGAATCAAGAGAAAGAGCTAAAGCCTACATTATGGCAGGTGTGGTCTATGTGGATGGGCAAAGAGAAGATAAGCCAGGTCTTAAGGTCAAAAGGTCTACTCATTTAGAGGTAAGGGAACGTATGAAATATGTGAGTCGTGGTGGCTTAAAACTAGAGAAGGCCATGGCTAGCTTTGCTGTATCTTTGGAAGGTAAGGTATGTATGGATGTAGGCGCTTCTACAGGTGGTTTTACAGATTGTATGCTTCAAAACGGGGCTACAAAAGTTTATGCTGTAGATGTGGGCTATGGACAGCTAGCCTGGAAACTACGTCAAGATGAGCGCGTCATATGTATGGAAAAGACAAATATTCGTTATGTTTCACCAGAGGATATTGGAGAAGCCATAGCTTTTAGTTCAATAGATGTTTCTTTTATTTCATTAACGAAGGTACTTCAACCTTTATCTCTTCTCTTAAAAGAAGGAGCAGATATAGTGGCACTTATTAAGCCACAGTTTGAGGCAGGAAGAGAGCAAGTAGAAAAACACGGAGTTGTTCGCAAGCCTAAAGTACATGAACAAGTCATTCATGAAGTGTGGGATTATGCTAGAGGGATTGGATTTGGAGTACAAGGTCTTGATTTTTCGCCTATTAAGGGCCCTGAAGGGAATATTGAATACCTTATTCACATTAAAAAGGGTGGGGAAGAGCTCCTTACCCAACAAGAAGAGAGCATTAGCCGAGTAGTCGCTTCATCACATCAAAGTTTATAAGAGGGGGAACTCATGAAGACGATAGGAATTATTCCTAATTTATTAAAGGATACGGAGCTAGAGATTACTAGGAATGTGGTAAAGTGCCTGATTGATAAGGGCTATAAGCCTCTAGGTACCAGCCATATAGCAGAACATGTAGAAGGGTTATACCCTTGTGAAAGTGAAGAGGTTCTTTTTGAAAAAAGTGATATTCTTATTGCCATTGGTGGGGATGGGACGATTTTAGCTGTGGCCGAGAAAGCTAGTGTAGCGGATGTGCCCATTATTGGTATCAATTTAGGGCGATTAGGATTTTTAGCAGATATCGAGCCACAGGATATTGCCTTTTACCTAGAAAAACTTTTAGGGGGAAATTATCACATTCAAAAGCGCATGATGCTACGTGCTAAAATTATTTCTCCTGATGGGAAAGAGCATATTTATAATGCATTGAATGATATTAACATTACGCGAGGAAATGCCTCTCGCCTAAGTGAGTTTGAGATTTTAGTCAATCATGAGCTCTGTGATGTTTATCCAGCAGATGGAATAATTATCTCCACGCCTACAGGTTCGACAGCCTATAATCTCTCAGCAGGGGGACCTATCGTTTTGCCACATACCAAGGCCTATATTTTGACACCTATTTGTCCGCATACTATTTATTCAAAATCCATTATTTTAGCTGAAGAAGATATTGTTCAGATTAAAACCTGTAATGACGATAACATGAATATGGCTTTAAATATTGATGGGAATACAAAAATGTATTTATCGCCTCACCACTTTATACAAATAGATAAATCTCCTTATGTGACAAAGCTTATTAAGTTATCAGAATTAAAGTTTTTTGAAATCCTTAGAAATAAAATAGTAGAAAGGCGAAGATAAAATGGGAATGAAAGAACAAAGACAATCAGCCATATTAAGTTTAATCCAAAAATATGAAATAGAGACCCAAGAGGATTTAGCGACCTCTTTAGAAAATGAAGGGTTTAGTGTAACACAAGCAACGGTATCACGGGATATTAGAGAACTAAAATTGACAAAAGTAGCAAGCAAGAGTGGTGGGCAAAAATATGTAGCTCTTATTAATTATGAGCAGCAAGTATCTGAAAAGGTTATTCGTGTTTTCAAAGATGCCTTTGTTGGGATGGATTGTGCAGGTAATATTATTGTTATTCGTACGCTAGTAGGTATGGGTAATGCAGTAGCTGCGGCTATTGATGCCTTTAACTTTGAAGAAATTGTAGGCACTTTAGCCGGAGATGATACTATTTTTTGTGTTATTAAGGCAGTAGATGAAATCAATACAGTGATGAGTAAGTTTAAAGAGATACTCGGTTCATAAAGCAAGGAGTGATGCAGTTATGCTTAAGTCTATTAAGGCAAGTAACATAGCACTTATCGAAAAAGTACATTTGGAACTTAGTAATCATTTAAATATTTTTAGTGGTGAGACAGGGGCAGGTAAGTCTATGCTTATTGATTCCATCCAGTTTGCAATAGGCAATCGTACGTCACGTCAAATCATCCGTAAAGGACAAGAATGTGGCTGGGTAGAATTACTTTTTGAGGACGAAGGTGGACTAGGAATAGGTTATTTAGAGGCAAATGCTATTCCTTATGAAAAGAGAGAAATTTATATAGAGCGGGCTTTATATCAATCGGGACGGACTACTTATAAAATTAATGGGGCTATAGCTACGCGCCAAATGGTTAAAGAGCTTTCTTCATTGCTTATTGATGTTCATGGACAGCACGAGCCTCAATCCCTATTAGATGTAACCAAGCACATTCATATGTTAGATAGCTTTGGAGGAGAAACTTTTGAGAAATTAAAAAACAACTATAAAAAGCTTTATGAACGTTTACAAAATGTAAGAGGTCAGCTTGCTAAAATAGGAGATAATGATCGTAAAAGATTACAGCTTAAGGATATGCTAACCTTCCAGATTGAAGAAATTGCCAGCTGTCAGCTAAAGCCCCAGGAAGAAGAGGAGTTAAAAGCACATTATCAGATGCTTTCCCATGCTGAGAAAATTATACGTCAATGTCAAAGAGCTTATGCCTGTTTGGATGGCGATAGTGAGGTAACTGCTTCCTTATTGCTAGGAAGGGCGCTTCAAGCTGTTCAAGATATCAGTCATATCACACCAGAGATTAGTAGCCTTTATGAACATTTAAGTACTATTGAAGCAGAGCTCCAAGAAGCAACTTATCAAATCCGTCGTTTTGCAGAGGATATGGAGTATTCGCCAGAAGCTTTAGAAGAAGCCCAAATGCGATTGGATATCATTTATCGTTTAAAACAAAAGTATGGAAGTACTTTAGAAGAAATTTTAGACTACAAGGTACAATGTGAGAAAGAGCTTGAAGAGTTAGTGAGTGGGGAAAACAATAAGGAAAAGCTTTTAGAAGAGGAAAAGACCCTTAAAGAGGAACTGGATAAGTTAGCTAATCAGTTATCTAAAGAGCGTCAAGCTATTGCCTGTAGCATAGAAAGTGCGATTGATACCCATCTCCATGACTTACAGATGCCTTATGCTAAGTTTGAGGTAGCTATTAATGAGCTAGATACTTTTAATAGTATAGGTAAAAATGATGTAGAATTCCTTATTCGTACAAATTTAGGAGAAGATATTCATCCCCTTTCCAAGATTGCATCGGGTGGTGAGATTTCCCGTGTGATGTTAGCCATTAAGACGGTTTTGGTATTAGGTGATGTGATTGATACCGTAATCTTTGATGAAATTGATGCAGGAATCAGTGGTGTGGCCGCTCAAAAAGTAGGAGAGAAGTTAGCTCTTATTGCTAGGGGACGACAAGTCTTGTGTATTACCCATCTGCCTCAGATTGCAGCTATGGCAGATCGTCATTTTCTAATTGAGAAAAAGGTCAATGAATCCATGACTACAACAGAGCTTCAAGTTTTAGAGGAATTAGGGATCCAACAAGAGCTTTGCCGTATGATGGGTGGTTTTGTAACAGAAAGCACTCTACAAGGGGCCAAAGAGATTCGCCATATAGCAGAAAATTATAAAAAGAACTTATGCCATTAACGACATAAGTTCTTTTTTTATGGAACTTTTTTTGAGATTGTATAAATGCTCTTTAAAAAGGATATTTTAAAAATAGGACAGCTAAAGTAGAGTAGGTGACTGAATGAAAAATAAACCAAAAAATTATTATTTTACAATTTGCATGTTACTGGTTTTAGGACTTTTGATAAGTAGTCCATTTATTATATCTTATTATTATTTACCTAAAGAAGTTAAGCTCATTGTAGGCAGAGAACATATCTTTGATTTTGACATTCCTCTTCATGTGAATGTGTTAAAAAACGAGGCCCTGATTATTAGAGGGGAGAATAATAGACTTCTTCAACAAGGAATTATTCCACTCAATCGCCCTCTTTATGTGAGCATGCAAGAGGAAGGGGAGACAGATATCACCCTCTCTCTTTTAGGCATCCCTCTAAAAAGAGTTTCAGTAGAAGCTGTAAGGGATAGGGAGGTCATTCCTTGTGGAAAACTTGTAGGGATTAAGGTAGATACAGAAGGTATTTTAGTTTTAGGCATTGGACAGTTTGAAAAGGATGGCCATATGATGTCCCCTTCAAAGGGTGTTATTGAAGTTGGGGATATGATTTTAGAATGTAATGGAAAAAAATTAGAAGTTAAAGAGGATTTAAAGGAAGCAGTAGAAACAGCAGAAGGAGAACCTGTCCATCTCAAGCTTATGCGAGAGGGTAAACTGAAAGAGGTACAGGTTCAACCGGTTTATTCCAGTTGTGAGGAAACCTATAAGATGGGGGTCTGGATTCGGGATAGTACACAAGGTATTGGGACACTCACTTATGTGGATCCTACCACTGGTATTTTTGGAGCATTGGGACATGGTATTACCGATGTCGATACGAAAAAACTGATGCCTATTCGCGAAGGGACCATTATCAGTGCTACTGTTACCAATATTAAAAAGGGACAAAAAGGTATGCCAGGAGAGATTAGTGGGACCATTCATTATGATGCCAGCAGTATTATTGGTGAGGTGGAAAATAATACATCCATTGGAATTTATGGTGTATTAAGTCCAGAGACGGTAAAGCGTTTAACAACAGCCAAAGTGCCCATAGCCTTTCAGGATGAAGTTCATGAGGGAAAAGCCACTATTTTAGTAGATTTAAGAGAAGGGGTTATTAAAGAATATGAGGTTACTATACAAAAAGTCTCACGTTATAGCAATGAACCAGCTAAAGGGATGGTCATTAAAATTACAGATGAGGAGTTATTAAGTCTTACAAATGGTATTATACAAGGAATGAGTGGTAGTCCTATTTTGCAAGATGGCAAATTAATAGGGGCTATAACCCATGTTTTTGTGCAAGACCCTACGAGAGGTTATGGTATTTTCATCGAAAATATGATTAATAATGAAAAAAACTAGTATGAAATGTAAAATAAAAATAAAAATTACAAATAATGGTATTGTAATCTTGGAAATAATTAGTTATAATGAATTTAGATTTTTCAAAATAATAATAATTATCCGGGGGGGATATTTTTGTTTGAACAAAAAATGAAAATATTGATAGCAGACGACAATAAGGATTTTTCTGACATTCTAAGAGAGTTTATTGACAGGCAAGAAGATATGGAAGTTGTAGAAGTAGCAGGAAATGGAGAAGAAGCTTTTAGTCTTATTCAGCAATTAGGACCAGACATTGTCATATTAGATGTCATTATGCCTTATTTAGATGGTATTGGCGTTCTAGAGAGAGTAAGCACAACAGAAATAACCAAAAGACCACTTTTTATTATGCTTTCAGCAGTAGGACAAGATAAGATTACAGAAAGAGCCATGTCTTTAGGAGCAGAATATTATATTGTTAAGCCTTTTGATATGGAGACCTTAATTAATCGTATTCGTCAACTTAAGGCCATGACTAGCTCCGTTAAATCAAATGGAACAAGCTTTAGTGGGATGGGGAGTTCCAAGCCATTCTTGCCAAAGTCAAAAGGAATGCCTACCCAACATAATCTAGAGACAGAAGTAACTAGCGTTATTCATGAGATCGGAGTACCAGCTCATATTAAAGGCTATCAATATCTTCGTGATGCCATTATTATGGTGATCAATGATATGGACGTTCTTAATTCGATTACCAAACAACTCTATCCATCCATTGCTAAACAGTACAATACGACACCAAGCCGTGTAGAACGTGCTATTCGCCACGCCATAGAAGTGGCATGGTCAAGAGGTAAGATGGATACCATTGATAAACTCTTTGGTTACACCGTTAACAATGGTAAAGGAAAGCCCACTAACTCAGAATTCATCGCACTCATTGCCGATAGACTTCGTCTTGAGATGCAGGTCGGTTAAATCGTTGAGAGAGAAGGGGTTCAGTGAAATAGCTATACCTACGAATAATTTTGTTGGTAGGTGTGGTAGAGAATTTTTTTGCCTTGATACCAACTAACTTTTTAAATTTAAACCTATAAACTCTTCTGATTTATTGGCTGGGAACAATACCAATATTTAGGAGAGTTTTTAAATGTTTACAGAATTTTTTTATCAAATTGAGGACTATTTAGTCTATTGCAAAACAAAAGGATTAGCAAGTAAAACGATTAAATCATATGAGCAGAGCTTAAGATTGTTTGCTAAATACTGTGAGGATGAGCATAAAATTGAGATGGCTCAAAAAGTAACGAAGAAAGTAATTGTGGAGTATTTAGCTTATGTTAGGGACAGAGGTAAATATACAGTAGTAGCCGAAGAATTGAGCCGAAAAGCTAATAATCCTCAAGTAAGGACTGATTTAGGGAAAAGAGTGTCTGTGACTACAATTAATAATTACCTTAGAAATATTAAGGCTTTTTATACATATTGCATGGATTTCCACATTGTTAAAAAGAATCCTACGGATACATTGAAAGCAATGCCTAACAAAAGGAAGGCAAGAGATTTCATTACTGATACACAATTTAAGATGTTACTAAAAGTATTTAACCTATCTGCATATGTGGAGTATAGAGATTATGTGATTACCAATATTTTAATGGATACAGGCATGAGAATCACAGAATGTTTGTTAATCAAGCTAGAGGATATAGACTTATCAAAGAGAGCTATTTATTTGCCAGCTGAAAATACTAAGGGAAAGAAAAGTAGAATTGTATACTTCTCTAATGAAATGAATTTACTATTAAAAAGGTGGCTAAAGTATAAAGATATTTACACTAATAGTGAGTATCTCTTTACAACAAGTGAGGGTAAGCCTTTTAAAAACGCTGTATTTGAAAAAAACTTTAAAAACTACTGCAAAAGGGTGGGTTTAAGCAATGTATCTCCTCACACATTGAGAAATAATTTTGCAAAGCGTTTTTTAATGAATGGAGGAAATATTTTCACATTAAGTCAGATATTGGGGCATAGTAGTGTTACTGTTACAGAACAGGCCTATTTAGATTTAACAGACGATGACATTAGACAGGGCTATCAAGATTTTAGTCCATTAGCAAAAATGAGGCACAGATAAAGAAGAATACCGAGAGTTATGTAAAGACTACATAGCTCTTTTATTTTTACCATTTTTCTTCCTTAATAAATAATTCATAAGTTTACAAAGGCCTCATAATAGCCTTAAAAAAGCCTTTAAAAGGCCTCACGACCAGTACAAAAATGAGGATTAAGCTTTTCTTGTAGCGAAAC
>JAEYNQ010000041.1 GCA_023412455.1 Bacillota bacterium | reverse complement strand
TTACCAAAAGCATCAGAAAAACATGGAGATGTAAAGGAACTGGTAAATGCAGCTATACAAGAACTAAAGTCCATTAAGAAGGAACTACCTCGTGTCATAGATCAACAAGCACTTCGTATGACCAAAGCTATTTTTACAGGTAGAAGTTGGAACCTTAACAAATGGACAAGCCTATTTGTAGAAAATCCTTTAATGAGGACTTTTGCAACAGGGCTTATTTGGGAAGAGAGAGACCCAAATGGGCAGTTAAGAGGAACCTTCCGCTATATGGAGGATGGTACCTTTAATGATGTTAAAGAAGAGGAATATAGGCTAGCAGAAGGCAGTACCATTACCCTTTTACATCCAGCAGATCTTACTAAGGAAGAGATAGTGGCTTGGCAAACTCAGCTAGCAGACTATGAAGTAGAGCAGCCTATCTCCCAGCTTACTTTATATCGTGGCGACTTAGATAAAGACCAAGAGGAGCTGCAAGAGTTAAGTACCTATAAGGGAAAGCAGGTATATGGAACAAGCTTAAGAAGTATAGCCACAAAGCTTGGCTTTAGTATGTGCTTTGATGGCTATGGTTATTGCGAGGGTATTTACTTCTATGACCAACATACAGGAATACAGATAACTACAGCTATTGAGCCTTTTGCGTTAAGTGACTATACACAGGTAGTGAGCTTATCTAGCTTTAAATTTCAAAAAGAGGAAAATAGCTTAAGTTTAAAAAGTGTTCCTAAACGACTCCTTAGCTTAGCCTGTTATATAGGAGATGAATTATCTAAAAAGGCCTTGGAGGTAAATACAGGTGAGTAAACAAATTTTAAAGCCAACCATGGAAATGAAATATGCCCAGGAATTGGAGCTCCTAAGGAAGCTAGATACAGACAAAAAGCCTGAAAATTGGCTCATGTCTCCTAAGGCAGTAAGGACCTTTATTTTAGGCAGTACCACGCCTATAGAATACGAGGGACAAAAAGTTAAGGTGCAAAAGAAGTTTTTTGGAGACGATGCCCTTATTGAGAGAAGCATCGTGACTTTGGCAGGTAATAGAGGACTCATGCTAGTGGGAGACCCAGGAACGGCTAAGACCATGCTGAGTGAGCTTTTATCAGCAGCTATATCAGGGGATAGTACCAATACCATTCAAGGGACAGCAGGAACCACTGAAGATATGATTAAGTACTCTTGGAATTATGCCATGCTTTTATCCATGGGACCTGTGAAAGAAGCCCTTGTGCCAGCTCCCCTATACATAGGAATGAAAGAAGGACGTATCACACGTTTTGAAGAAATTACAAGGACACCTTTGGAGATCCAAGATAGTTTAATTAGTGTCATGAGTGATAAGCTTCTAAGTATCCCAGAATATGCGGAGGAACCTGTTTTATATGCGACAAGAGGCTTTAATGTCATAGCCACAGCCAATACCAGGGATAAGGGAATTAATGAGATGAGCAGTGCTCTCAAACGTCGTTTTAATTTTGAAACGGTACTCCCTGTAGGGAGCGCCAGTATGGAGGCCAAGATTATCAAACAGGAATGCGAGAAGATGTTTGAGGAAAACAAGCTGGCTTTACAGGTGGATGAAAAGGTGGTAGAGCTTTTGGCGGTGACCTTTAGAGAACTACGAGAAGGCGTAAGTGATGAGAATATTAAAGTAGAGGTACCTACATCTGTTATGAGTACAGCAGAGGCTATTTCTGTTTATTATCAAAGTGCCCTGCAGGCCTATTACTACAAGGAAGGGAAGGTATCCGTAGAAGAACTCGTACAAAACATTAAAGGAGCCGTTTTAAAGGAAAACAAAGAGGATTTAGGTAAGTTAAGAGAGTATTTTAATACAGTAGTAAAAAAACGTGCAGATCGAGAAGGAATATTATGGAGAGAATATTACGAGGCGAGAAATCAGTTGAGGTAAGGGCACTATTTCAGCAAATCTTTGACTATAAGGCTCCAGTTGTATTATTTCCTGTTAGGCACCATAGCCCCGTATGTGCCAAGCATTTGAGGAGAGTTATTGCCGATTACCAGCCAGAGGTAATCTTAATAGAAGGCCCTCAGAATGCCCAGGAGCTTATAGAGGATATAGGCAAAGAAGGCAATAAACCTCCCTTTTGTATTTACTTAAGCTACGATGATACCAAGGGTCTATTAGGAGAAGAGGGAGGGAAATATCGGGCTTATTATCCCCTGCTAGACTATTCCCCAGAGCTGAATGGGATTAAGGCTGCTAAGAAAGCCAATATTCCCTGTGAGTTTATCGATTTACCTTATCATGAGAAGCTTTATAATCGAGAGGCTTTACAAGCTACGCTACAAGAGGGAGAGGAAGCAGACAGGCTTTTTACCTTAAGTGACTACTATAAGAGACTATGTGAAAAGACAGGTTGTAGAAATTTCAATGAACTATGGGAAAAGCTTTTTGAGATACAAGGCTTAAATGAGGAAACACAAGCTTTTGTAGAAAGCCTTTTCACCTATTGTTATTACTCAAGAGTGGCTACACCAGAGGAAGAATTCCTTAAAGCCGGTGATTTGGCACGGGAGCAGTATATGGGAGAAAGAATAGAGGCTGCAAAACAAAAGTATAACAAAGTATTGGTGGTAACAGGAGGCATGCATACCGTTGCCCTTGCCAAACACTGCACGGAAAGCCCTAAGGGTATGGAAGAAGTAAAGGTTAAACATATGCCGGAAGAAATGCCCAAGACCTATTTAATGCCCTATTCTTTTGAAGCCAGTGACCAAAATAAGGGCTATGAAGCGGGTATGGTTTTTCCTTATTTTTATCAAAAGGTATGGGAACGCATGGATAAGAATAAAAAAGATCCTTATGAGGAGGCCATCCTGAGTTTTATCATGAGTGTAGCAGGGAAAATGCGAAAGAAGCAAGCTATTTCTATTACAGACGAAATGCAATCTTTTTATATGGCTAAAGGGCTTGCAGAGCTTAGAGAGAAACCTTTTGCTGGTGTTTTTGAACTCATTGATGCGGTGAAAAGTGCTTTTGTAAAGGGAGAATATAACCTGCGCTATGAACCAGTTGTTGATGCACTTCATAATTTATTAACGGGCTTAGAGATGGGGTGTATTAGTGATACCCAAAATATTCCTCCTATCGTTATAGATTTCTTAGAACAGTGTAAAAAATATGGTATTCAAACTAAGACCTCTTTAGAAAAAGAGACGAAGCTAGATAGTTATCAAAAAGAACAACATCGACAAAAAAGCTATTTCTTTCATCGCATGCTTTATTTAGGGACAGGTTTTTGTACTTATGAAAAAGGGCAAGAGGATAGGAGTGGTATAGGCCGTATTTTGCTAAGGGAGAGCTGGCGCTATCGCTATAGTCCGAAAGTACAAGCGGTATTAATTGACCAAAGTGTTTATGGGGGCAGTATAAGAGAGGCATGCCTATACCTTTTAACGAAGGCGATTAAAGGAGAACATCATACAGCCAGTTCATTATCTACACAGCTTATCCTGGCAGAAAAGATGGGAATGGATGAGCTCTATGAACAGTTAGCTACTACTTTAAAAGAAGTCATAGGAGAAGACATGAGTTTTGTAAGTATTGCAGAGGGCTTTGGAAATCTGAGCCTTATTGCAGAAAAGATGCAACTCAGGCAAAGAAGGGAAAGCCAAGGCTTTAAAAGCTTACAGGCTTTAGCGCTTTATCGTATGAAGGTATTAGTTCCTACTATAATGGCAGCGCCAAAGGATGAAGAAAATGAGCTTTGTGAAAAGTTCAAGTTTGTCTATGAGTGTTTAATGAATGAGCAAACCCAAGAAGAAAGCTCCCTTTTAGAAGAAGTACACTATTTAGAAGCTTTGGAGGATTTATTTCATGAAAGCACGGCTAATAGTGCTTTAGTAGGAGCAGCAGGTGGGATTTTACTAAAAAGTGAAGAGATGCCTCTAGAGCAAGTCATGGACAAATTGGAGTGGTATTTAAGGGGAAGCCAAAAGGCCAAGAAACAGTCGGCAGCCTTTCTTAAGGGCTTCTTTAAAATGGCCAAAGATACACTATTTATTGAACCTAAGCTCCTCCTTTTAATCGATGAAATATTAAGAGAAACCAGTGGAGAGGATTTTTTAGAAATCTTACCAGACTTGAGGCTAGCTTTTACATACTTCTTGCCCTTTGAAATTGATAAAATAGCCCATCAAGTGGCAGGTTACTATCAGACCAGTAGTCAAAGTATATTAGAGGGGAAAGCTATCGCTACCCATGAGAGGAGCTTGGTTAAAGAAGCAGATGAGGCAAGCTATAGCCTGCTTATGTCGTGGTTTTCCAAGCTGGTTACTATGCAAAAGGAAGAAGATAAGCAGCTAGCTACCTCAAAGCAGCCTATAAGTAGAGAAGCAGATGAACTTAGTTCAGGTAGGGACATAGAGGTCGCTACTCTAAGTGAAGAAGCAGGGACTACTCTAGTAGATGCAGGAACAGAGGCTATCAGAGAGGATAAGAGAAGGGAAACTCAGATAAATGAAGCTTATGATAAGGAAGAACAGCTCAATAAATGGCGCCTTGTTTTAGGAAGCTTTGCAGAGGAAGAGATTGCTTTAAAGGAAGGCTATGAAGGTATTGATGAGACCTTAGAATTTTTATATAACAGGGAGTATAGCAAGGAACAAGGTATTCGTGAGAAGGAAGAAGATAAAAAAGGTGGTAGAGGGTCTTCTAGGCTGACTGTTCCTGAGTGGCTTCATAAGGTGAGAAAATTATTCCCCAGTAACACAGTAGAGCTTATGCAAAAGCAAGCACTGGAGCAATATCACATGACTGAGCTTTTAATGGATGAGCAAATTTTAAAGAAGATGCAGCCGGATATGGGACTACTAAAAAACATATTGTCCTTTAAAAATCAAATGAGTGGGGAAGTAGTGGCTACTGCTAGAAAAATCGTAGAAGAGGTAGTGAGGGAGCTTGAAAAGCAATTGCAAAAAGAAATCGATGCAACCTTCCAAGGCAAGAAAAATCCCTACAAAAGTAGTCAGGTTCGTACCATGAGAAACTTTGACTTCAAAAAAACCATTCGCAAAAATCTAAAGCACTACCATAGAGAAAGCAATAGGCTTATTCCTACTCAGTTTTATTTTTCTTCACGTATTAGAAGGCATAATGCCTATCATATCATTATTGCAGTAGATGAAAGTGGGAGTATGCTGGATTCTGTGATTTATAGTGCTGTAATGGCAGGAATTTTTTCTAGGTTGTCTATGCTGCGTACAGACCTTATTATCTTTGATACCTCTGTGGTAGATTTAACAGACTATGTGCAGGACCCTGTAGAAGTTCTTATGAATATACAGCTAGGAGGAGGAACCCATATCTCCAAGGCCTTAGATTATGTACTAGGTAAGATCACTATGCCTCAAAAGACCATAGTGGTCTTGGTAAGTGACCTCTATGATGGCTATGCCTATAACCTTATGTACAAACGTGTGCATGATATTATCGAAACAGGTGCGAATCTGTTTGTATTAACAGCTTTAGATTATGAAGGGAATGGCAGCTATGACCGCAATGCAGCACAGCACATGGCCAACTTAGGTGCACAGGTAGCTGCCATTACACCAAAGGAGTTGGCAAATTGGATTGCAAAGATCGTATTATAACTTGGATAGGGAGTATTTATCCATTTCTTACGGAAGCCTATTTATTAACCCTTACTAATAAAGGTATTTATAATAGGGCCAACAAGGATTTAGAAAAAAGTAAGGCTTCTATAGAAGTAGCTTGGGAGGAAGAACAGCAGGCTCTAAAAGTACAACTAGAAGAAGGGGTTTGTGTTAATTTGCACGCCCCTATTCAAGAGAGTCGGTGTACCTGTCCTTCTCAGAGTCTATGTAGACACATCATGACAGCTCTATTATATTGCAAAGCTTATTACGAAGAAAATAAGCAAAGTGGGGCTACTGATAAAGGAGGTCCTAGCGAAGCCGCTTTGCCTGAATTAGAGGCTTTGTCAGATGAGGCAATTGCTAAGTACTTTGGAAAGAAAATATATCATCAGGCCCTCATGAAAATAGAGCATATAGGTGAGATTCGTTTTGACTATGGGGCTTTTGTTACAGTGAGTTTAGGAGATAAGTTTTCGATCTATTTTACCAAGGAAAACACCTTAGACCAGGCCATTTGTTCCTGTAAAGAAAAGGGCCTCTGCGAGCATAAGCTTTATGCCCTTATAGCCTATTTACAAAAAGAAAAAAAGAGGCAGCTATATCCTATAGAAGAGGCTTTTTTATGGGGAGAAGCAGAAGATAATTGTTGCCAACTGCTTAAACAAGAAATAAGCCTTATAATGGATAAAGGACTAGCAAGCCTTACAGAGCGTAGCATAAGCAAAGTAGAAAAACTATATATCAAAGCCTATGGCTGCAAGTTTTATGAGCTTGCTAGTGAACTAAAAAGTCTATCAGGAGAACTCATTTATTATTTTTCTAGGAATGTGGCTTTTTCAAACAAAAGAACGATGCACCTACTTTGCAGAATCTATAATAGACTGCAGGCTATGGAAATACAAAGGCAAGACCAAGCTAAGCTAAGGTATTTGCTAGGGCAGCTGAGGCAGGAGAGCTTGGAACTAGATGAACTGCAGCTTGTGGGTTTGGGAGCAAGGTGTTTTATATCTAAAAGGCAGGATTTAGTCATAACAAGCTATTTTTATTGCCAAGAGGTGAGGCGTATTGTAACCATGAGTACATTAAGGCCTTTAGACACCAGTTATGATACTCCAGGGAGTCATCATTCAAATAGGAAGCTCAATAGGGCAATAGAGTATTTATATAGTGCACCTTTAGTATGGGAGCAAGAGTTACCATTTGAAAGTATAAGGAGTAGTAAGGTTATCCTAGAAAAGGGAGTGCTTAAAGAAAGTAAACTTTCTACAACGAAAAAGAGCAAGGGCAAAATAGTAGGAGAAACTACCATAGAGGATGTTTTGCCTTTTGCAGTAAAACATTATGAGGAGCTTAAGGAAAAGCTTAAAGCCCAAAAGCAGGATTATTTTGAACCCTATGCTACAAGACAAAATACCTATGTCATAATACCTGAGGACATCTCAGAGATGATTTATAATAAAGTAACTCAGCGCCTAGAGTTTAGCGTTTATGACGAAAGGGGAGAGACCATCTTCTTTTATCTACCTTATAATGCCATAACGGACCCAATGATTAGTACCCTTGAAAAAGGGGAAAATCAGGGATATAAAGCCATCCTAGGGAATGTGTTTGTGAAAGGTAATCAGTTAGAAGCCGAATTACTCTGCTTATTTCATCAGGAGGAGGACAAGGGTCAGTGGAAAATTTAGAGTTTATAGTGGAGCAAACAGAAGAAGTTTTATGTGATCTGCTATTAAGTGGTTTTCAGAGTGTCTATGCAGTAACCATAGAACAAATAGATGAACTCGTAAAGGCTTACGCGCTGTATGGCATGACAAACGGAAAAACCTTATTAGAGCAATTAAAAAGGGAATTAATGAAGAGAAAAAATAGCTTTGAATATGATTTACAAGCTTTAATGAGAGCCTATAGCCAGTTAGAATTTTATATAGCGTCCCTGTAAGTGTATGCAAAAGATACTGTTTATCGCTTTATGAAAATGATTCAGATCAACTGGATCCGTTTTACAACCATTCTTGCAAGCAGAATCATCAAAGAAGCCATTGTTCCTTTGGATTCCCAGGATCGTGCAAATGTTCGGAACAATGTTAACTGATAATGCTGAGTTATCAGATGAAAAAATCCATGAGTTAGTGGAGGCATTTATGAATGCAATTCCAGTATTGCTGAGATCGAAGATTCAAGCAGCATAATCTCTGAACAATGGCAATTGAACGACTGCCAGCTATTGAATTTTCAAGGTGTATAGGTAAAATCTATGTGCGAAGTTTGAGTATTTAAGTAATTATGTAATGGGGGCATTTAATATGAGAATATGGAAATTAGAGTCTGTTCCAGATGAGTACAGGTCATTTAATGTAGAAGATGAAAGTGATAGGGATATAATTAAGCAAAAGGTTGATAAGGGGTTGAGAGTAGCAGAATGGAAACCACTAAATATAGAATCCTATGATAATATAAGGATAGGGGATAACTCAACTTTTTTCGGGTATATGATAATACCATTAATTAACCAACGAGCAAAAGATATATTTTTTGAGAAGTTTAAAGACTATATCCAACCTTTGTCTGTAATAGATTGTAAAACTAAAATGGAGTATTACTTGGTTAACATTTTAAATATAATCGATGGAATCGACTATAGCCAATCAAAATTCAAAAAGCTTTCTTTTGATATAATTGTAGATGTAACGGAGTATGTTTTTAAGGACATTGTTAGGGATATACCAATATTTAAGATCTATTTGGATGGTGCAATTGTCACTACAAATATATTCGTTAATGATGTCTTTAAGAAAACCATTGAAGATAATAATTTAAAGGGATTTGACTTTATAGAAGTATACAAATTTGATTAGAAGAAGTTTTAGAGGAGCTGATGTAGATGAAGCCAGCAATTAAGATGACAGAAGAAAAACTTAACATCTTAAGCAGTGCCCCTGAGACTATTGAACTATATAAAGCTAGAGAATACTCTGCTCACGAAAGAGCTAACCTTGTAAGTACTGGGATAGAAAGAGGAAAAATAGAAGAAAAGATAGAAGAAAAGATAGAAGGTAAGATGGAAGTAGCAATAGCACTGTTAGATGTTTTAGATGATGAGATGATAGCTGTAAAAACAGGGATAGAAATAGGGAAGATAAAAGAGTTAAGAGATAAACATAGCAAATAGATTTTTAAATCTGTGTACAATGTGAATGAACGTGTCATAAGACTAAAAATGAGTCTTATGACACGTTTATTATTATGTAGGAAACTGAGAGTAGTAACTGTAAAGAACAAGGTATTGTACTTAAAGTACGCGTAGGAAATTTTTTAGTCATCGGTTACTATATACCTGCTAAATACCTAAAAGGAGTAAAGTTATGGATGCAATTATTGAAAGATGTACAGGATTAGATGTACACAGAGATGTAGTTGTTGCCTGTGTTTTAGTGGGTGAGTTGGATAAAAAACCTAAAAAAGAAATAAAAGAGTTTTCTACTACTACAAAAGGATTAATGGAGTTATTAGATTATTTATTAGGAATGAAATGTACACATGTTGCAATGGAGAGCATAGGAGTATATTGAAAACCTGTATGGAATGTTTTAGAAACAGGAGAGATAGAATTATTAGTAGCTAATGCAAAGAAGATCAAAAACGTTCGAGGAAGAAAGACGGATATAAAGGATGCAGAATGGATAGCGAAGTTATTAAGAAGTGGGCTGATAGAAAAGAGTTTTGTACCAACAGAAGATATACGCGATTTAAGGGATTTGACATGACTAAGAAAAAGCTTACAAGGAGAGAAGAACAGAGAAATCAATAGAATACACAAAATATTACAAGATGCAAACATGAAAGTATCAACAGTGCTATCAGATGTAACAGGGGAAACAGGAAGAAAGATATT
>JAEYNQ010000298.1 GCA_023412455.1 Bacillota bacterium | reverse complement strand
TCAAGAATGATCTGTCCCTTTATTTTTCACAAATGCATAGCTCAATAGATGAACTACTCAATCAGGAATGACCCGTCCCTATTAACTGTTAATGCTTGTTAACTCGGTAAAATCTGATAGATAGATAGATAAAAAAAAGCAGTTGTCTCATCAGTATAATGACTTAACAACCACTCTTATATAATGCTAAACTTCTATACTTATTTCTTAGCATAGTCGTTCCTATTTAAAATATTTAATTTAGACGTTCTTCTATAAGTTTCGCCAGCTTCTGAGCTTCTTGTTCAATGACAACCTTATCTTTACCTTCTATCATAACTCTAACCAAAGGTTCTGTTCCTGAAGGTCGAATAAGTACTCTTCCTTCACCTTTAAATTTATCCTCTAATTTTTCAATTGCTTCTTGAATTTCTAAATCTTCTAGATAAGCATGTTTATCCTCATTTTTAACTCGTGCATTAACAAGTACTTGTGGAAAAACTTGCATATGTTTTTTAAGTTCAGAAAGAGGCTTACCTGTTTTTTTCATTACGTAAAGGAGTTGAATAGCCGTAATCAGTCCATCTCCTGTTGTATTGAAATCTAAAAAAATAACATGTCCTGATTGTTCACCACCTAGGTTATAGTTATGTTTTAACATTTTCTCCAATACATATCTATCACCTACACGGGTCTGAATCAAATTAACATCTTTTTCTTTGCTCATAACTGTAAGACCCAGATTACTCATAACGGTTGCTACAATAGTATTACGTTTTAATGTACCAGACTTTTTCATATCTAAACCTATAATACTTAAAATCTGGTCTCCATCTATCATCTCACCTTTTTCATCTACTGCTAAACACCTATCAGCATCACCATCAAAAGCTACACCAACTTCCATCCCTCGACCGACTACTTGATTTTGTAAATCTCCCATATGCGTAGAACCACAAAGCTTATTAATATTAACACCGTTAGGCTTATAATGGATAACTTCTACATCTGCACCTAACCGCTGCAATGCTATTGGAGCCACCTCTGAAGCTGCTCCATTTGCACAGTCTACAAGTACTTTAATCCCTTTGAGATCTCCAGGAATAGTACTACAAGCAAAATCAATATATTTCTCAATAACCGAATGATTCATATCCCATGTTCCTACATTTTCTCCTATAGGAAGTGGGATGTTATCACTTCTAGTAAGAATAAGATTTTCAATCTCTTCTTCTAATTCATCTCTGAGTTTATAACCTTCTGAGTTGAAAAATTTAATGCCATTAAATTCTAAAGGATTATGAGAGGCGGAAATCATAACTCCTGCATCTGCTCCTAATTCTCTTGTTAAATACGCAACAGCTGGTGTTGGCACAACACCAATTGAAATAGCTTTAGCTCCTACTGAACAAATTCCTGCTACAAGCGCAGCTTCTAACATCGTCCCTGAAATACGGGTATCTCTTGCAACAATTATTTTAGGTTGCTTTTTTGTCTCTTTTGTTAGAACATAGGCGCCAGCTTGGCCTACTTGGAAAGCTAGTTTCCCTGTAAGCTCCGTATTAGCTACTCCTCTCACACCATCTGTTCCAAATAATTTTCCCATCAGTACTTCCTCACTTTCTTGAGGTATTATAGTTTATCTTGTTTATTATAAACCGATTTACTGATGGTTACAACATTTTAAGCTGTATACTTCTCTAAAGTTGCTCTAACAGCCCCTACTCCAGCTACTAGCTCTTCAAAATAACCTTCTATTTTTTCGCCTAAACCTACCTCATAAAGATCGACTCCAAACAAGGTTTTATCACTTAAAATAGGTTTTAACTGATTTGTAAACGGCCCTGCATCTCCTAACCGAATATCTTCTAGATATTTACATACAGTATCTAGCACAGGATCTGAACTTAATTCAAAACTTTCTCCCTTATCATTTACACCTAAGAGATACCTACACCAACCAGCTAATACTAGGGGAATTAATTTTAGGTCAGAAACTTTTAAATCTTCCCTCTCTACATAAGCCTTAATAGTTTCCCCAAAACGAATGGGTAACTTTTGAGAAGTATCTGTTGCAATACGTTGGGGTGTATCTGGCATAAACGGATTAGGCAAACGTGTTTCAATGACTTCTTTAATAAACTCCATCGGGCTAATAATACCTGGGTCTACTACTACCTTTATTCCTTCATCATAAGCAAGTTCTTCTACAAAGTTCTTAAGTAAGCTATCTCTCATTTCCTCAAATATAGCTTTATGAGATAATAGGCAACCGTAAATAGCCAAAGCTGTATGCAAAGGATTGAGACAGGTACAAACTTTCATTTTTTCTACTTTATCCACTGTCGCTCGATCAGTAAAAATGACACCTACTTGTTCTAAGGCTGGCCTTCCATTAGGAAATAAATCTTCCACTACCAAATACTGAGGAGCCTCAGCATTAACAAAAGGTGCAGTATAGGTATTTTTATCTGTACAAATGATCTCTGTATCCTCAAATCCTAAGCTCTCTAGCTTTGCCTTCACACTGCTATCTGGTCGAGGTGTAATTTTATCAATCATACTCCAAGGGAAAGAAACCATACTTGGATTATTAATATAATCCACAAACCCAGTTTCCACTAACCCTTTATCAGCCCACATTTTTGCATAAGTACTAACTGCTTCATAAAGTTTATCTCCATTATGTGAACAGTTATCCATGCTTACCAAGGCTATAGGTTTCTTTCCACTTAAGTATCTTTCATAACAAAGCGCTGTTAATTTACCCATAAAATATTGAGGTGCTTTAGGCCCTATCTCAAAATCCTTTTCTACTATTCCAAAGAACTCACCACCTATTTGCTTTAGGCTATAACCTTTTTCTGTAATAGTAAAACTCACCATTTGCAAAGAAGGCTTCTTGAATATCTCTTTTAGAACCTCCCAATCTTTTTCATTATTACTATCTGCTTTTAAAGACTCTATTACACTTCCAACAACTTTTTTCTCAATATTCCCATCAGCTTTTAAAACAACTAGTAAACTTAAATCATTATAAGGTTTGTAGGCTCTATCAATTAACTCATAATCATACCCTTCTGCCACAATAATACCGGTCTTTGATTCACCTAAATTCAGGAGATTTTGTTGGCATACAGCTGGAAAGCCTCTGAAAATGTTACCTGCGCCAAAATGAAGCCATGTTGGTGCCTCAAGGGTGTTATTTCTTACTTCTTCTCTATCATATTGTGGGAGTTCAAAACCTCTTTCCTCCCAATCCTCTCGAACTTGAATACCTTTATTACTTAATTTCATTTCTATCACCTCATTATAGTATTCTACTATTTCATACTATGAATCCTTTAAATTTTAAATCAATATCTACTATTAAAGCACTATTCTTCTTTCTTAGGAATGACCTGTCCCTTGCTCTGTTTGTTTTTTGTTTTTTTATTTGAGGGTTTTTGAGAGGGCTTCCCAGAGGCCATTTAGATAGGTTGCTCCTAAGGCTCTGTCGTATAAACCGTAGCCAGGCATAGATACTTCTCCCCAAATGGCACGCCCATGGTCTGGTCTCATAGG
>JAEYNQ010000269.1 GCA_023412455.1 Bacillota bacterium | reverse complement strand
TTATGACCTTTTACAGGGCTTAGCTTTTTAACCACACGTGTAGGAATGCCATTTTCCTCTAACTTTTTGGCTGTTCCCTCTGTGGCTACAAATTGATAGCCTAAGGTGGCAAAGCGTTTGGCAATGGTGACAAACTCCTCTTGGTCATACTTTTGAATGGTAGCAAAGATGGTGCCACCTTTCATAGGAAGGGATTTGCCTGCTGCGATAAAACCTTTATAAAGGGCTTCTTCTACAGTCGCACCTACGCCCAAAACTTCTCCCGTGGATTTCATTTCAGGCCCCAGGCTTACCTCAACACGTGGCAGCTTCTCTGTAGAAAAGACGGGTACTTTTACAGCATAGAAATGCTCTGGCTCGGGGTAAAGGCCTGTGCCATAACCTAGCTCTGTAATCTTCTTACCTAACATGGCCTCTACAGCCAGGTCAATAATAGGCACTCCTGTTACCTTTGAGATATAAGGTACGGTACGACTAGAGCGTGGATTCACCTCAATAATGTACAGGTCATTTTTGTACTCAATGTATTGAATATTAATCATTCCTAGTACCTTCAGTTCTTTGGCTAACATTTCAGTACATGTAATAATTTTGTCTTTAATATGCTGTGGAATATTCACACTTGGATAAAGGGTGGTACTATCTCCTGAGTGAATCCCTGCTCTTTCTAAGTGCTCCATAATACCGGGTATTAAAATATTTTCACCATCTGAAAGGGCATCCACTTCGATTTCACGTCCCATGAGATAGCGATCAATAAGCACAGGATTTTCGGAGTCTCTTTCAAAGGCATTGATTAAGTATTTTTCTAATTGATGGGCTTCATAAGTAATTTCCATGCCTTGGCCTCCTAGAACGTAAGAAGGTCTTACAAGAACAGGGTACTCTAGTTCTTCGGCTACCTTTAAGCCTTCTTCTACGGACCAAATGCCCTTTCCTTTTGGACGTTTGATGTGAAGCTTTTCTAAGATTTCATCAAATTTTTCCCGGTCCTCGGCTTCATCCATATGTTTAGGATGGGTACCTAATACAGGGATATTCATTTTCTCACAGAATTTGGCCAGTTTAATGGCTGTTTGCCCACCAAATTGAAGAATAACACCCATTGGTTTTTCTTTTAAATAAATATGGTAAAAATCCTCATCGGTTAAAGGCTCAAAATAAAGCTTATCGGAGGTATTAAAGTCTGTACTCACTGTCTCCGGGTTGTTATTGACGATAATGGTTTCTATACCTTTTTTCTTAAGGGCCATAATGGCATGGACTGAACAGTAGTCAAACTCAATCCCTTGACCAATGCGAATAGGGCCAGAACCAATAACCATCACCTTTTGTCTATCGGATACTTCTACTTCATCCACCTCATCATAAGTAGAGTAATAATAAGGCGATTCTGCTGCAAACTCCCCCCCACAGGTATCTACCATTTTGTAAACAGGCACGATATTCCACTTAAAGCGTAACTCTCTAATATCTTCCTCTGTCACACCAATTTGCTCCGCAATGGCTTTATCAGAGAAACCTCTTTTCTTTAGCTTACGAAGATAGCGAGGGGTTAACTCATCAAAGGCCATCTCAGACAGTAGTTCCTCCTGCTCTACAATCCAACGGAATTTTTCGACAAAGAAAATATCCATTCCAGTAATTTTGCATACTTGCTCTTTACGGTAATGGCGACGAAGCATTTCTGCTAAAGCAAAGATTCGTTCGTCATCTGCTGTAATAACCTTTTCCTTTAATTCATCCAGGCTACATTCCCCTAACTTTTTATGTCTAAAGCTAAACTTACCTATTTCAAGGGAACGAAGCCCCTTTAAAAAGGCACTTTCAAAGTTGTTGCCAATAGCCATAATTTCACCTGTTGCCATCATCTTGGTTCCCAGTGTACGTTTGGCTGTGTAGAATTTATCAAAAGGCCATTTAGGAATTTTACACACCACATAGTCCAAAGCGGGTTCAAAACAGGCATAAGTCTTCCCTGTTACCGTATTGGGGATTTCTTCTAAGCCATAGCCTAAGGCAATCTTAGCTGATACTCTAGCAATAGGATAACCTGTAGCTTTTGAAGCCAGGGCAGAAGAACGGCTTACACGAGGATTAATCTCAATAACAGCATATTCAAAGCTCTCTGGATGGAGGGCAAGCTGTACATTACAACCTCCTCGAATATCACAGGCTGTAATAATGTCTAAAGAGGCCCGTCTTAGCATCTGATACTCTCTATCTGAAAGGGTTTGAGAAGGGGCTACAACGATACTATCTCCTGTATGAATACCTACGGGGTCAATGTTTTCCATATTACATACGGTGATGGCCGTACCATAATTATCACGCATGACCTCGTATTCGATTTCCTTCCAACCTTTGATACATTTTTCAATGAGCACTTGATGGACACGTGAAAGGTGGAGCCCACTGGCACAGATCTCTCTAAGTTCTTCTTCTGTCTCAGCAATACCTCCTCCAGTTCCCCCTAATGTATAAGCAGGTCTCACCACTACGGGATAACCAATTTTACGGGAGAAAATCACTGCATCCTCTACTGTTTCTACAATTTCACTTTCAATAACAGGTTGCTTGATGCGCGCCATAAGGGAGCGAAATAATTCCCGGTCTTCTCCTTCTTTAATGGCTGAAATCTGAGTGCCTATCACCCGTACATTGTATTTTTCTAAAATACCTTTGTCATGAAGCTCTACCGCTAAGTTTAAAGCGGTTTGCCCACCCACACCAGCCAATAAGCTATCTGGCTTTTCTTTTGCAATAACCTTTTCAAGGAATTCCAGTGTGAGAGGTTCAATATAAATTTTATCAGCAATCTCTTGGTCTGTCATAATTGTAGCGGGGTTACTATTGACAAGGACAACTTCAATACCTTCTTCACGAATCGCTTGACAAGCTTGAGTTCCTGAATAGTCAAACTCAGCCGCCTGACCAATAACGATGGGGCCAGAACCAATGACTAATACTTTCTTAATACGACTGTCTCTAGGCATTTAATTTTCCTCCTTGCATGACTGTAATAAACTCATCAAAAATATGGGCAGTATCTGTAGGACCTGGGCAAGCTTCTGGGTGGAACTGCACACTATAAATATCTAAATCTTTAAAATACATGCCTTCTACTGTTTGGTCATTCCTATTGATATGGGTCACTACAGCCCCCTCAGGAAGTTTTTCTACATAGTAGTTATGGTTTTGAGATGTAATATACACACGATTCGTAACAAAATCTTTGACGGGATGATTACAACCATGATGACCAAACTTTAACTTTGCTGTATTCCCACCAAGGGCTAAGCATAAAAGTTGATGCCCTAGGCAAATAGCTGTAATGGGTTTTTTACCTACTAATGCCCGTACTGTGGCCACAGTATGCGGTACGTCCTTAGGATCTGCTGGTCCGTTTGAAATGAAAATACCATCAGGGTTGACCTTTAAAATCTCTTCTGCTGAAGTGGAAGCTGGGAAAACAGATAACTTGCAGCCCTTTGCTTCAAAAGAGCGAAGAATATTACTTTTTATGCCACAGTCGATGACTGCTATATGGGTCTTTTCTCCTGAAAGAGTATAGGGCACTTTTGTAGTCACTTCTGAGACCGCCATTTGATTACTAAAGGTATCTATTTTAAGCTTAATTTGGCTAGGTGTTAACTCTCTCACCGCAATAATGGCACGCATGGTGCCATGTTCTCTCAAAACCCTGGTTAAAGCCCTTGTATCAATAGCTTCTAAGCCAATCACCTTTTGTGACTTTAAGTAGCCATCTAAGGTTAATTCACATCTAAAATTATTAGGATAATCACTTTTCTCTCTTACAATTAAAGCTCTCACATGGGATTTGCTACTCTCCATATCCTCTAGATTAATACCATAATTCCCAATAAGTGGATAGGTCATCACTACCATTTGTCCATAATAAGAAGGGTCCGTAAGAATTTCTTGATAGCCTGTCATTCCTGTATTAAATACGATTTCTCCAATCGTTTCTTTAAGATAGCCAAAGGCTTTTCCTTCAAAAACCATTCCATTTTCTAATATGAGCTGTGCTTTCATTATCCCATCACCCCTTGTAAGTCAGCTTTCATCGCCAAAACAGCACGTTTAGAAGCCTGTGCAAAATCCTTTTCATCACTTTCTTTATCTATCTGATAAGCAGCTATAATGCCTCGTGAAGAGTTTACAATAATGCCTGTGCCATCTTTGTCAAAGTAATCTTTTAAATCTTCTGCCTTACCACCTTGTGCCCCATAACCTGGTACAAGGAAGAAGGTGTGTGGCATTCTTTTTCTAAGCTCCATGCCTTGTTCTTTATAAGTAGCACCTACAACCGCTCCAATTTCACTATAGCCCATCGTTCCCATAGCCAGTTCGCCCCACTTACTGACTAAATCTGCCGTTTTATCATAAAGAGGTACGCCATCTACTAAAAGGTCTTGAAGTTCTTTTCCACTTGGATTACTGGTTTTTACAAGAATAAAAAGTCCTCTATGATAGTCATTACAAGCCTTGATAAAAGGTTCCACCCCATCAAAACCCATATAAGGATTAAGGGTGACTGCATCTTCTTGCCAAAGGTCCATGTGGACGCCTTCTATTTCTACCCCTGCAATATGACCGGCATAAGCTGCTGCTGTGGAAGCAATATCGCCACGTTTCACATCGCCTATGACAATAAGTCCTTTGGCCTTAGCGTAGGCAATGGTCTCGATATAGGCTTTTAAGCCTTCTAATCCATAGAGTTCATACATGGCTACTTGTGGTTTGACAGCTGGAATAAGACCATAGACCTCATCTATAATGGCTTTATTAAAACGTAAAAACATTTCTGCTACGGCCTTAGGTGTTTTACCATAGGTTTCTAACATCTCATTTTTTATAAAGGAAGGAATCATGGCATAAGTAGGGTCTAAACCTACAACTGTTGGGTTTTGTGTCTCTTTAATTTTATTTATTAATTGATCAATCATCTCTAAATCTCCCTTTCTTATATATGATCTTTTAGAATGAATTTTTATGCGAATATTCTTATAAATATACTATCACATTTTTCTCATTTTGTGAACCAACTGCTAAAATCTTTTATACCTTTTGATAAGTAATTTTGCCATCTACTAAGGTATAGCAGATATCTCCTGTCACTTCCATGCCACCAAAAGGAGTATTCTTAGACTTTCCTACAAAAGTAGCTGGGTCAATTTTATAAGTCGTCTCTGGGTCAATAATCGTTAGGTCTGCTGCCTTTCCAATTTCTATGCTGCCTTTATCTAGTCCCAGTATTTCTGCAGGCTTTGTACTCATTTTTTCAATGAGTTGCATCTTCGTTAGGTATCCTGCTTTTACAAGATAGGTATAGCTTAGAGCAAAGCTAGTCTCTAAACCAACAATGCCAAAAGGGGCTCGATCAAATTCCACATTTTTTTCATCATAATGATGAGGGGCATGGTCTGTGGCAATGACATCAATAATGCCTTCTTGAAGGGCTAGCTTCATAGCCGCTACATCTTCCTTGGTACGAAGAGGAGGACTCATTTTTTTGTTGGCATCGTAATCCCCTAAAAGGCTATCATCTAAGATAAAATAATGAGGTGCTGTTTCAGCTGTGACATTGATACCTTGTGCTTTTGCAAAACGAATCAGCGCGATACTTCCCTTGGTGCTGATGTGACACAAGTGAAGCTTGGCTCCTGTATATTTGGCTAAGAGCATATCTCTAGCTACAATCAGCTCTTCTGCTTCTCTTGGAATACCTTTCATCCCAAAGAGCTGGGCATTTTCTCCTGCATTCATAGAACCTCCTGTTAAGGTTCTCTCCTCCGTATGGGAAAGGATAGGGAGCTTAAAAGGTCTGGTGTATAGCATAGCTTTTTTCATAAGACCTGCATCAGCTACTGTCTTACCATCCTCACTGATGGCACAAATGCCGTGTTCTACCATCTTACCGATATCAGCCAGTTCTTCCCCTTGTTGTCCCTTTGT
>JAEYNQ010000268.1 GCA_023412455.1 Bacillota bacterium | reverse complement strand
GGAGAACACTATAAATATTTAATATTACCTATACGTGTTAATGCATAATAAGATTTTTAATCGCTCTACTATTCATTATTGAATTATAGAGCGATTTGTTCATTAATAAAAATGAAGGAGATTAGAGAAAATGAAAGAGATAAAAATAAATACAGAGTTTATAAAATTAGATCAGTTGATGAAGTTTGCAGATATGGTACAAAGTGGAGGAGAAGCAAAAGGATTAATCGCTCAAGAACTTGTTTTAGTTAATGGTGAAATATGCACACAAAGAGGAAAAAAAATAAGACCAGGTGACCAAGTCGAATTTGATGGACAAGTAGTTTGTGTTAAATAAAGAAAAGGAGCACTTTTATGTATATTAAAGAGCTATCCTTAAAAGGTTTTAGAAATTATGAGGAACTGGATATTAAATTAGATCAAGGAATAAATATATTTAAGGGTGATAATGCTCAAGGAAAAACGAATATTTTAGAGGCAGTTTATTTATGTGCTACAGCTCGTTCTCATAGAACACATAAAGAAAAGGAAATTATTAAGTGGGGAGAAGAATCTGCTCATGTAAAGCTATCCTTACAAAAAAACTATGTTGAGGATATAATAGATTTTCATTTAAATCAAAAATCCAAATCAGCAGCCATTAATAAGCTTCCAATTACAAAATTAGGTGAACTTTTTGGGTGTTTAAATATAGTTATGTTTTCACCAGAAGATCTACAACTTGTTAAAAATAGTCCAAAAGAAAGAAGAAGATTTATAGATATAGAACTATGTCAGATTGATAAACTCTATTATTATGCATTGAGACAATATCATAAAGTTTTAAAGCAACGCAATTTAGCACTTAAACAATATTATATGACCAAGGATTTTTCTATGATTGAAGTTTGGGATATCCAGCTGGAACAGTATGCTATAGATATTATAAATAAGAGGCAAAAATTCATAGAAGAGTTAAGTGAAAGAGCTAATAAAATTCATTATGATATTTCAGGTGGAAAAGAGATGTTAAAGGTTATATATGAACCTAATGTAAGTGTTATAAATTATCATGAAAAAATGTTAAAATATAGAGATAAAGATATACTCTATCAAAATACTTCTGTGGGACCTCATCGTGATGATTTACAATTCATGGTAAATGATATGGATGTTAGAATGTATGGTTCCCAAGGACAACAGCGTACAGTAGTACTATCTATAAAGTTAGCAGAGCTAAATATTATGAAAGAGTATATTGGCGAGAACCCCGTATTATTACTAGATGATGTATTATCGGAGTTAGATGATCATAGACAAATGTATTTATTTAAATACACAGGAAGTATTCAGACGTTTATAACTTGTACAGGAATAGAACAAGGTGTATGGAATAAGCAAAAAGTTGGAAAACTATACAATGTAGAAAATGGTAGAGTGACACCTATTAACATTTAAATTAAATATTTAGAAATGTAGGTAAATTTGCCTTTATTAGTATTTTCATGTATAATAAAGGTTGGAGTAATATGCTTATTTTTATGTAAAATAGGTTTATGATAAATAATATATGGGCATGTAAAAATTAAAAGGAGTGAGATCTTAGTTATGGCAGCAACGTACGATGAAAATCAAATACAAATATTAGAGGGGCTGCAGGCGGTACGAAAAAGGCCTGGTATGTATATAGGTAGTACTTCTTCCAAAGGTCTTCACCATCTAGTATATGAAATAGTTGATAATTCAGTTGATGAAGCATTGGCTGGGTATTGTAGCCTTATTAAAGTTGTGATTCATGCGGATAACACCATATCTGTTAGTGATAATGGACGTGGTATCCCTATAGGAATTCATCCTCAAAAAGGAATATCAACAGTAGAAGTTGTATTTACTATCTTACACGCAGGTGGAAAATTTGGTGGTGGAGGCTATAAAGTATCTGGAGGGTTACATGGTGTTGGAGCATCCGTTGTGAATGCCCTTTCAGAATGGCTTACTGTAGAAGTATACACAGATGGAAAAATACACCAAGAAAAATTTGCTAGAGGTGAAGTTACCCAACCTTTAACGGTAATCGGTGATACGGATAAAGTTGGAACTTATGTACATTTTAAGCCAGATGCTGAGATCTTTGAAGAGGTAGCATTTGATTATAAAGTTTTAGAACAACGTTTAAAAGAAACCGCCTTTTTAACAAAAGCTCTTAGAATTCAATTAATAGATGAACGTGAAGGATTAGAAAAGAACAAGACATTTCATTATGAAGGTGGAATTAAAGAGTTTGTACAACACCTTAATAAGCATAAAACACCTATTTATGAGCAAATATTTTATTGCGAAGGTGAAAAAGATGGAATAAATGTAGAAGTAGCATTTCAACACAATGATAGCTATGTAGAAAATCTTTTTAGCTTTGTTAATAATATTAATACACCTGAAGGAGGAACACATCTTTCAGGATTTAGAACAGCTATTACAAAAAACCTTAATGATTATGCTAGAAAGATGGGATTATTAAAGGACTCTGATAAGAACTTAACAGGAGATGATATCCGTGAAGGGATGACTGCTGTTATTAGTATTAAGATAGGTGATCCTCAATTTGAAGGACAAACTAAAACGAAACTTGGATCCAGTGAAGCAGCTGGAGCAGTTCAATCTGTATTTGGTGATCAACTAACTTATTTTCTTGAACAAAATCCTAATGTTGGAAAAGTTATTATTCAAAAAGGTTTAATGGCAGCTAGGGCTAGAGATGCTGCTCGTAAGGCAAGAGAGCTTACACGTAGAAAAAGTGCTTTAGAAGGCAATGCTCTTCCAGGTAAATTGGCAGATTGCTCAGAGAAAGATGCATCAAAGTGTGAAATCTACATTGTCGAAGGAGATTCTGCGGGTGGATCTGCTAAGAGTGCACGTTCACCAAAAACACAAGCAATTTTGCCGCTTAGAGGAAAAATCCTTAATGTAGAAAAAGTTAGAATAGATAAAATGCTAGAGAATCAAGAAATTCGTAATATGATTACAGCTTTTGGAGCAGGTATTAGTGATGATTTTGATATTACCAAACTAAGATATGGAAAAATCATCCTGATGACTGATGCCGATGTAGACGGTGCACACATTAGAACACTTCTCTTAACTTTCTTATATCGCTATTTTAGAGAACTTATTGAACAAGACCATGTATATATTGCTCAACCACCTCTTTATTTAGTAGAGAAAAATAAGAAAAAATACTATGCTTTTAATGATAAAGAATTAGAGAAGGTTTTAGAGGAAATTGGAAGAACAGGTATTAGTCGTATGCAACGTTATAAAGGTCTAGGCGAGATGAATGCTGAGCAACTTTGGGAGACAACTATGGATCCAGAATCAAGAGTACTTGTAAAAGTAAATATTGAAGATGCAGCTACAGCAGATGAAATTTTTACTAAACTTATGGGTGATGATGTTGAACCAAGACGTGAGTTTATTAATGAGCATGCTCACAAAGTAACTTATTTAGATATTTAAGGGCAAGGAGAATAATAAATGGATACAAATGATGTAACTTATGACAGAATTATTCATAGAGATATTAATGATGAGATGCAAACTTGCTATATTGATTATGCAATGAGTGTAATCGTATCTCGTGCCCTGCCAGACGTACGAGATGGGCTAAAACCAGTTCATCGACGTATTTTATACTCTATGAGTGAATTAGGGTTAGGTTCAGATAAACAATACAGGAAATCAGCACGTATTGTTGGAGATACTATGGGTAAATATCACCCCCATGGTGACTCTTCAATTTATGGTGCAATGGTACGTATGGCTCAAGATTTTTCAACAAGATATCCACTTGTAGATGGACAAGGAAATTTTGGTTCTATTGATGGGGATAGCCCCGCTGCTATGCGTTATACAGAAGCACGTATGAGTAAGATGACAGCTTTAATGCTAGCTGATATTGATAAAGATACAGTTGAATTTAGGCCAAACTTTGATGAATCTTCCAAAGAGCCTTGTGTTTTACCATCAAGGTTTCCTAACTTATTAGTTAATGGTTCGTCAGGTATAGCTGTAGGTATGGCTACAAATATCCCACCCCATAACTTAACTGAAGTGGTAAATGGGGTTATCAAAATGATTGATAATTATATGGGAGAAAATGAAGAAAAAGAAGTTCGTGAAACAGAAATTGAAGAGCTTATGACTATCATAGAAGGTCCAGATTTTCCTACTGGTGCCACTATTTATGGGCGTTATGGCATTGACCAAGCCTATAGGACAGGTAGGGGAAAAGTCAAAGTAAAAGCTAAAGCTGAAATTGAGGCTATGCAAGGTGGAAAAAACAGGATTGTTGTGTCTGAGATACCTTATATGGTTAATAAATCAGTACTTATTGAAAAGATGGCTGATTTAGTTAAAGAGAAGAGGGTAGACGGTATTACTGATATCCGGGATGAGTCTGATAGAAATGGTATTTCTATTGTTATTGAGCTTAGAAGAGATGTAAATCCAACTATTATTTTAAATCAACTTTATAAATATACTCAATTACAAGATACATTTAGTATTAATATGCTTGCCTTAGTAGAAGATAAGCCTAAGGTTCTTAATTTAAAGCAAATCTTAGAAGAGTATCTAAAACATCAAAAAGAAGTGGTAACAAGAAGAACACAATTTGAATTAAATAAGGCTGAGGCAAGAGCTCATATTTTAGAAGGTCTTCGCCGGGCACTAGATAGTATTGATCTAGTTGTTTCACTTATTCGTCAATCAAGTAATGTTCAAGAAGCTAAAGAAAAATTAATGGAGGCTATAGAACTTACTGAAATACAAGCTCAAGCCATTGTAGAAATGAGACTTCGTGCTTTAACAGGCCTTGAAAGAGAAAAAATAGATCAAGAGTATGCAGAGCTTATTGAGCGAATAGAGTATCTAAAATCAATATTAGGAAGTGAGTATAAATTATTAGGTGTCATCAGAGATGAGCTTATCGAAGTTAAACAAAAGTATGGTGATGGACGTAGAACAGATATTACCATTGATGAAGATGAATATGATGTGGAAGATTTAATTGATGAAGAGAACATTGTAGTAACTATTACTCAGTTTGGCTATATAAAAAGGATTCCTTTAGATACCTATAAAAATCAAAATAGAGGTGGAAAAGGAATTATAGGGTTAAATACTATTGAAGATGACTACATTAAGCAATTATTTGTAACCACTAATTTCAACTATATTATGTTTTTTACTAATAAAGGAAAAGCGTATAGGATTAAAGGATATAGAATACCTGAGGCAGGAAGAACAGCTAGGGGGACGGCGATTATTAATTTACTGGAATTAGATAAAGATGAAAAAATATCAGCTGTATTTCCAGTTAAAGAATTTGAAGAAGATGTATATTTAACAATGGTAACCAAGAAAGGTCAAATAAAGAAAACACCTCTTAAGGATTTCAAAAACATAAGAAAAGGTGGACTTATTGCGCTTAGTTTAGGAGAAGAAGATGAGCTCGTGGTTGTACAAAAAACTAGTTCAGAAGACTCTGTTCTAGTGGCAACAAAAAAAGGGCAGGGTATTATGTTTGATGCAACAGATGTAAGACCTATGGGAAGAACGGCTAGAGGAGTGAGAGCTATTAATCTAGCGGAGGATGATGAAGTAATAGGTGCAGCTGTACCTAAGAATGATGAACAAATATTAACTGCTACAGAAAATGGTTTAGGTAAAAGAACTCAATTAGAAGCTTTTAGAGCACAAAGACGTGGAGGTAAGGGCTTAAAAATAAATAAAATTACAGAAAAGACAGGTAATATTATAGGTGTGGCTTCTGTAAAAGAAGATGATGAGTTGCTTCTTATTACTTCACAAGGTGTAATTATCCGTATCCAAGTTTCCCAGATTTCCTCAATTGGACGGAATGCTCAAGGTGTTAAGTTAATTAATGTTTCCGATGGTGTACAGGTAGTATGTATGGAAAAAGTTGATGAAGGCTTCATAGAAGACAAAACAGAGGAAAATGAGTAGTCTTAAATGAAGAGAATAGTTTTAGCAATGTTTATTGTTATAGTATTTATAATAGGTGGAGCAACTGGATATTATTTAATTGTAAATAATCCAGAGGCTCTGCCTACTTTTATAAATACTAAATCATCGGAAAATAAGTATCAAATAAAGAAATCTGGGGAATTAGTTAGTGAAACAATAGATCAAGAAGAAGCAATACTTAAAGCAAAAGAGATAAAAAGAAGTGTGGTAGTAGAAAAGGAAAGTCAGAAATGGGTATATAGTACATTGGAGCCCTTTTTAATTATTACAGACATAGGAATTCATGATTTTAATACATTTAACAGTGCCCTTAATTATGCTATTAAAAATGATCATACAAAAATCTTTTATAATAATGATAAAATACCATTATGGGAGAAGGATACTCATATACCTGATACTATAAAATTAGATGTTAAACAAATTAAGCAATTACCAGAATTGCCAAGAGGATGTGAAGTAACATCTCTAGCTATGTTACTTTCGTACTATAATAAAGATATAAGTAAAATGGAATTAGCAGAAAAAGTAAAGAAAGATAGTACTTCCTATAAAGTTGATGAGAAAGGGAGAATAATTTATGGAAATCCCTATAATGGGTTTGTAGGAGATATGTATAATGCTAATAATAAAGGGTATGGAGTATATCATGGACCTATTGCAGAACTTATTAATCAGTACCTACCAGGTAAAGCACTTGATTTAACAGGTATGGAATTTAGAGATATCCTTTACTTTTTATCAAAAGGATATCCTATATGGGTAGTAACAAATGCTACATATAAACCATTAGGAGAACAATACTTTGATATATGGCATACGCCTACTGGAATAGTAAAAGTAACTCCCAAATTACACTCTGTAGTTATAACAGGTTATGATAAGAAATATATCTATATAAATGACCCTTTGGAGAATAATAGCAATAAGATGGTAGATAAAGAAGATTTTATAAAGGCATGGGAGCAGATGGGAAATCAAGCTGTTACAATACTTCAATAGATATAGAGGATTAAAGAAATAAGATTGTAAAGAAAAAGGGACAATGATATAATAAAAAAGAAAATGTTGAACCTTACCTGTTTAAAATAGCTATAATAAAGAAAATATAGATTAATAGATTAATTGGTTATGTGCAAATAGCAAAGACTATTAAGAATTAACAAGTTATTTAAATAGGTAAAGTAACAAGTACTATAGAATTATTCCAACAAACAATGTCTCTGCATGAAATGGTGCAGAGACATTGTTTATATGTAAGAAGCGAATAGGAGCTTGAGAAATAAAGGGATGAAGACAGTACATTATGTCAAAAAACACAGTGTAAAAAGATATATATAAAAAGGCTTGACATAAAGAACAAAACTTGGTATCATAGATTTTGCCTTGAGTGGTGAAAAATAAATCAAACGCTTTTTAATTCGGAGAAGTACTCAAGTTGGCCGAAGAGGTGCCCCTGCTAAGGGTATAGGTCGGGTAACCGGCGCGAGGGTTCGAATCCCTCCTTCTCCGCCATATTTTGCTCTAAAAAAGAGAGAAATAAAAAATAAAAAAGTGCTTGACATATGTAAGACGCTCGGCTATAATAGTAAAAGTGCTGATAAGCACGAATGAACATTGAAAACAAAATAGTAACCATAAAACCAGTCGATTCAAGAACTTGTTTAACAAGTTCAAAGAGTACTATTAGTACAAAGTAATAAGCCAGCAACTTAAGTTGCATGGACAAACGAACATTAATCATTTTATATGAGAGTTTGATCCTGGCTCAGGATGAACGCTGGCGGCGGGCTTAACACATGCAAGTCGAACGAAGCTAAGGGAGCTTGCTCCTGAGGCTTAGTGGCGGACGGGTGAGTAACGCGTGGGTAACCTGCCCTATAGAGGGGGATAACGTTTGGAAACGAACGCTAATAC
>JAEYNQ010000224.1 GCA_023412455.1 Bacillota bacterium | reverse complement strand
TTTTCCAGCATACAAAAAAACCCTTAACTGCTCTATCTCTAACAGTTAAAGGTTAACAAAAAGGCATTGAGTAGGGCTCCTGTAAAAAAAGAGCTACCCTACTCAATGCCTTATTTTTACCTCATTGTTTGTATTGTTTTGTGACTCTTTGGCAAGCTAATAGCCCGATAATTAACATCACAGGAAAGACTATGGCTATCAATAAACCTGCTTTAATACTGCCACCCATTGCGCTAGATACCAGCCCTACAGTAGTAGGACCTGCTGAACAGCCTAAGTCTCCTGCTAATGCAAAGAAAGCAAACATAGCTGTCCCACCTCTAGGGCACTTTTCACTGGCTAGACTAAAGGTACCTGGCCACATTATACCTACTGATAAGCCACATAAACCACATCCTATAAGGCTCAGTAGAGCATAAGGCGAAAAAACAGCCAGCAAATAACTGCTTATACACAATAAGCTACTCCCCAGCAGTACATGCTGCAGCGCTATCCTTTCGCTAAACCTAGAATAAAGGACTCTTGCAATACCCATGGTTGCAGCAAAGAAACAGGGTCCTGCCAAATCCCCTACTGTCTTAGAAACCTGAAGCCCCATTTCTGCAAAGGCTGAAGCCCATTGACTCATAGCTTGCTCAGATGCTCCTGCACAAACCATTAACACAATAAAAATCCAAAAAAGCTTCATGGAGAAAAGCTCTTTAATGGAAAAGCTTTTTCCTTCTTCATGAAGGGTATTGATCGGCACCTGTGTAAAATACAAAGCATTTAAAAGTGGAATAATAGCCCAAATAACTGCTAATATACGCCAGCTCCCTATTCCAAAGGTTACAAAGAAAAGGGTGGAAACGATAATTACTAACATATGCCCCCAACAATAAAAGGAATGTAACAAGCTCATTGCTGCAGCTTTTTTGCTAGTGGGACAAGCCTCCACAATAGGACTAATAAGGACTTCTATAATCCCTCCTCCCACTGCATATAAACCTATAGCTAATAAAATCCCCACATAAGGATCACTAAAAAGTTCTGGTAAAAAGCCTAAGCCCGCTAGCCCTGCTGCTGCAAAGATATGGGCGGCTATTATAGCTCTGCGATAGCCTATCTTGTCCACATAATGGGCGGCCAGTAAGTCCACTAACAATTGGACTCCAAAATTAATGGTCACCAGTAAAGTAATTTTGCTAAGGGAAATGTCATATGTACTTTGAAAGGTCAAAAAAAGTAAAGGTACAAAATTATTGATAATAGCCTGAGTAATATAGCCTATAAAGCTTGCCACAAGTGTATGCGTGTAATTTTTCATGTTTTTAAAATCCCCCTATTTTATCTTATGAGAATCTCTCATTGCTTATACTGTTATCTCTATCCTATTTCCCTCTGGATCAGCTACACAGCTTTCAAAATAACCATCTCCTGTCTCTCTAGGTGAGCTTAAAAGCTTATACCCATCCTTGACAATCTCTTGGGTAAGTCTAAGGACCTCTTCTTTACTCCCAATTGAAAAAGCCAGATGACTAAATCCATTAACTCGCTCCTTCACCTCTCTGTGTTCTAACGATGTATGAGCCATTATCTCTAATCTAGCTCCCGTGTCAAAGGTCAAAAAATAACTTGAAAAGCCTTCTTCATTTTGATATAACTCATTACTTTTTGCATTAAAGTACTTGATGTAAAAAGCCTTTGCTCGTTCAATATCCTTCACAAATAATGCTACATGTTCCATCCTTACTTTCATTTTTTCTCCTCCTTAAGCCACTCTATAGCCATTGGTTTTTTTATTCTTTCTACTATAAGGATATCGCCTTCCACTTCTTGATACAATTTGATTTCAGACCTATAATATAAAAAAATGGACTAACTAGGAGGATTTAGGCTATGCAAGCTTGTACTTTTAATATTAATCATGATTATCGTGAATTAACACCCCATGGCTCCTTCACCTTTCCCTGTGCTGCTTATTCTTCACTTTATACTACTGAGCTACAAAACGAGCTCCCTTGGCATTGGCATAAAGAAATAGAGCTTATCCATGTAGCCTCTGGAAACTTGCAAGTGCAAATTCCTAATAAGACTTTTTGTCTCCATGAAGGTGAAAGTCTTTTCTTTAATTCTAATATTCTGCACTATGGTTTCACTCAAAATCAGTGCAAGCTTTATTCTTTAGTGTTCCATCCCTCCCTTATAACAGGTTCTGAAAGCTCTATTTTTGCCCAACGGTACATAGACCCCCTTACTCACTCTGAAACCCTTGGTGCCTATGTCTTTAAAACAGACTCCACTGTTGATCAAGTAGCTCTCACTTCTATAATCCAAGCCTTTGAAGCTATGGCAAATAAACCCACTGGTTATGAATTTATTGTACGTGAAAAATTATCACAAGTCTGTCTTTTCTTATATGAAAAATATGAAATAGGCAAAGGACGACCTCACTTGGAACCGAGTATAGACTCTCTACGCATTAAAAAGATGTTGGATTTCATTCATGCTCATTACAGCGAAAGTCTAGACTTGTGCCAAATCGCTCAGGTTGCTAATATTGGCGAGCGCGAAGCTCTGCGTTGCTTCAAGCGTACCATTCAAACTTCCCCTATGCAATACTTAATTAAATATCGCATCACCCAGGGGGCCACTCTACTCTTAAAAGATAAAACTGCCCATATTGCTCATATCTCTACTCAATGTGGCTTTGATAGCCCCAGTCATTTTTCTGAAGCCTTTAAACGTTTTTTCAATTGCACACCCAGAGAGTACAAAAAAAATAACCTTTAGTAAATGAGTTTCCTAGAGGTTATCCAAAAATAATGGCTTATTTTCAATACTATTTATTTACATGCTATTAATTCACTTTCACCTGGGTCCAAACACTATCGTACATCTGCCTTACCTCCAAGGGAAGAGGTTTATAGAGCTCACTTAACTTCATCATTTCTTTACTCATGTAAGCATTGGGGTTATTTCTCACATGCTCAGGTTGCTCCAGCCTGGCTTCCTTATTAGGGGTAGTATAGCCGATTTCATCTGCTATTCTTAAGGCACATTCTTTGCTACTTACGAAATTGATAAATTGCTCAGCCCCTTTTACATTTTTGGCATTCTTTGGGATACATAAGCTATCTATCCAAAAATTTACGCCTTCTTTAGGGAGAGTATAGACGAGATTGGGGTACTCATCTTGTAAATTAAGGCCTTCACCTGACCAAATCATATTGATCCCTGTCTCCCCTGTTGCAATCATGCTTGTTCCATTATCTACCCCATATTTAGGGTCTACCAATTGTCTCTGTTCCAATAAAAGTTGTTTTGCCTCCTCTAACTCCTGTGGGTTATCTGAGTTAAGAGAATAACCGAGTTTCTTTAAAGCAGCGCCAATTGTATCCCTATAGGTATCAAACATAAAGACTTTATCTTTATAGTCTGCATCCCACAATATGTCCCAACTATCTACTCGCTTTGATACTTGATTCTTGTCATAGATAATCCCTACAGTCCCAAACATATAAGGTACAGAATAGGTGTTACCTGGATCTATACTTAGATTTAAATATTCCTCATCCATCTGAGATAAGTTAGGAATCTGTTCCTTATTAAGCTCTTGTAGAAGTCCTTCTTCAATCATAACAGGCATTAAGGCATCGGATACTAAAATAACATCATATTTTAGATTGCCTTCTGCAATTTTTAGATACATATGTTCCATATCATCAAAGGTATCCATCTTTACCTTTATGCCATATTCTTCTTCAAAAGCCTTCAAAGTCTCGTCATCTATATTCGCTCCATAATTAAAGAAAGTGATTTCCGAGCCTTTCTTATTACACCCTACCGTTACCAGACTGGCTATAAGGAGTGTGCTTAGTAAACCTACACATTTTTTCAACTTACTCATAGTGATTATCTATCCTTTCATTGCCTTAATTCCATAAAAACTATGCTGTCTCTCCATTTTATAATATCCAACCCTATTACTATATCATATTTTGATTAAAATAATAACAGAATTCATTTACTTTTTATAACATATAAACTATTGCTAAGGAAATCAGGCTTAATAGAAAATAAGCTTCCTTTCTCCAGGAATAAACGCGCTTTGCCCCAAAAATTTCAAAGGGATAAAAGTTAAGGACATGATAGATCAAGAAAATCCCTCCCATATGTACTAAGTCTCGGAAGTACTGACTATCCTTTCCCCATATGTCTGAGCTCACCGTCACGATTATAATAAATAACCATTCACAAAGTGCTTGATACCCCATATCTCTCTTAAAGGACGTTGTATTTTCATATACTTCAGGATACCAATTCCCACACAAAGGATATACGCCGCTTAGGTTAATTAAAGCTACCATTACCCCACCACATGTGTTTACTCGAAATTTCCACTTTCTCTTACTGAATAAGGTACCTAGATAACCTGTTATCATTCCTCCCGCTAGCAAGGTAAGATAGGCAGTTATAAAGGTTATGGGGCTCTGTGTATTGAGATATAAGGCTGGTAACAGCAGTAAACTATTAAAAAGTAAGTACAAGCTCATTTGATAACTGGTTTTTACTTTCTTCTCTTCTGTCTCCTGCCCCTTGACAGTTAAGTAAAATTCCATACCATTTGCAATGAGAAAAGGTGTCATAAAGTACTGTTTAAGCATACCCACAAAACCTAACTGACGCATCCCCTCACCAATAGTTGTTCTTTTAAACCGATTGTCTAAGAATAGCTGCCAAGAACCAACATTATCATCCTTTACTAGAGCAGATAAGGCATCACAACCTTGAGACCATAAATACTCGGTGGTCTCTTTATAAAGCTTTCTCCCAATCCCCTGTCCCTGATAGGCAGGGTCAATAAAGGCATCCTCAAAGTAACCAATCTTCTTATCCTTGGTGAGAATATATCTTACAATAATCCCTCCAACAATTTTATCCTCTACTACAGCAACTATAGCTTCCTTTGGCTTAGGAATAAATAGGGCTTCTACCACACCAAATGCTCTTCTCCCCACCTGTTGAACCACTTTAGCTTCATCACTTCTCATTTTTCTTATGGTTACCATACTTCCATCCTCCTTACTTCTTACTTCTTAGCAAACGCTATTTCTTCTTATATTTATTATATAGGATACAATGATTTTAACAACACGACACAAGATAACTTACTTCTTTTTAGTCTTATAATAGTATGAGGTTACCTTTGGAGTTTTTTTATAATAATAACCTTAGATATTGGTTTATTTTAATCCAAATGCATAGCATGACTTAAGTTTATTTTTGTCAGGGTAACCAAAAAAGAGGAGGATTCTATTTTTATATCTAGAATCCTCCTCTTTTTATGTGGTATTGGGTTTTATTTTCTATTTTTTCATTTTGTCTTCCATGTGTTCCATCCCATGGACAGCTTTATTCATTACATTTTTTACGCCTTCTATGGCTTTTATGCCCACATGCTCACTTCCTGCAATAGCTTTACGGCCTAAATCCTCCATGCCATCTAAAGCCTTGTAGCCCAGTTCTTCTGCACCATCCACTACTTTATGGGTAAGGTCTCCTATTTTGTCTTGCATCTTTTCAAATGTTTGTTTTTTATCATCCATGTTGGTCACCTCTTAGAAGTTATTGTTTACCCATTTGCTTTTATTATGCATAGTTAAATACCTAAAAATAGCTATTTAGACCCTCAATCCCTTTAAAATGATACCCTTTCCTCCACAATACACACATGTAGACTCTGTTCTACCCGTCTGATTATGTGGATGTTTACTTTTTTAAAGTGTTACCCCTTGTTTGAAAATAGCAAGATCACGACAGCCTGCTTTTTCTGATTTGGTTTGCTCACCAGAAGCTACTCTTAAAACATAATTCAAGAATTCTTGACTGAGTTCATCTAAGGTCTTATCTTTTACAAGGCTCCCTGCGTTAAAGTCAATCCAATTTGATTTTTTGGCAAAAAGGACATCATTGGTTGAAATCTTAATGGTTGGTACAGGTGAACCAAAAGGTGTACCTCGCCCTGTTGTAAAGAGTACTATATGTGCTCCTGACATAGCCAGTGCAGTGGCTGCAACAAGGTCATTACCTGGTGCTTGAAGTAAATTGAGACCTTTTCGGGAAACCTTTTGTCCATAAGCTAAAACATCCACAACAGGTGCTGTTCCACCTTTTTGTGTACAGCCTAAGGATTTATCTTCTAAAGTTGAAATACCACCCTTTTTATTCCCTGGGGATGGGTTTTCATAAATCACTTGGTCATGACGTTGATAGTAATCCTTAAAGCCATTAATAAGGTGAACTGTGGCGTTAAAGACTTCCTCATTTACACAACGGTCCATAAGGATGGTTTCTGCCCCAAACATTTCTGGTACTTCTGTGAGAATAGTTGAACCACCTTTAGAAATAAGAATATCTGAAAAACGACCTACAAGGGGATTCGCTGTAATACCAGAAAGGCCATCAGAGCCTCCACATTTAAGTCCAATAACAAGTTCACTGGCATCTATTTCTTCTCTTTTGAAGTGGGCTGCATAAGTAATCAATTCTTTCATAACTTCTATGCCTACTTCCACTTCATCTTCATGCTCTTGACATTCTACAAATTTTACACGTTCTGGATCATATTCACCTAACACTTTTTTAAACTCTGGAATATTATTGTTTTCACAGCCTAAACCAAGGACTAAAACGGCACCTGCATTAGGATGGTTAACAAGTGAAGCAAGGGCCTTTTGTGTATTCAGCTGGTCATCACCCATTTGAGAACAGCCATAAGGATGGTTAAAGGTATGAATAGAATCTACTTTTCCTTCTGCAAAAGGTGTTGCTCCTTTAATAATCTGATCTGCAATAGAATTGACACACCCTACTGTTGGGATAATCCATACATCATTACGAATCCCTACTTTGCCATTTTTACGGGCATAGCCCATAAAAGTAGCCTTTTCTGTGGGTTCAATGGGGGTTATATGAGGATTGTAAGTATACTCTAATACTTCTCCTAAACCTGTTTTTAGATTTTGTACGTGAATCCACTGTCCCTTTTTAATAGGTGCTGTAGCCACCCCAATAGAATAACCGTACTTTTTAATAGGCTCACCTACTGTTAGATCTACAAGGGCAAATTTATGCCCCTGTGGAATATCTTCAATAAGCTCTACCTTTTGTCCTGCTACTTCAACTTCTCTTCCTCTTGCCAGTGGTGTCATGGCAATAGCTACATTATCCTTTTCATGAATCTTAATAAATTCCATCATATTATTCACCCTTAACTAAGTCTTCTAATACTTTTCTCATACCATCTGTGCGAATCACTGAAAGATAAGTGGCTACTGTCTCTACAAAGCCTTCATATTTTGTAAGGTCTTCTCCAAAGAACGCTTCATTAGATGCAAAGCCTGTTACAAACTCTTCAACTGAAAGGGTGGTAGAATTTGCTGCACAGTATTCAAGTACTGGCATATCATCACAGATTTTGTATTCTTCACCTTGACGTGTTCCAATAAGAGCACCCTCTCTTATTTCTGTCCCTGTATAGAAGGCCATAAGGGCTGCAAAAGAGAATGCCATGTGTTCTGGTAATTTACCAAATTTCTCAACATAACCTTTCATACTTGGAAGTACCCGTGCTCGCCATTTAGAAACAGAGTTAAGGGAGATGGCAAGTAAGGCATGGTCAATAAATGGGTTTTTAAAACGCTCAATAGTCGCCTGAGCAAAAGACATGAGCTCCTCTTCTGGTAAAGTAAGAGTTGGAATAATTTCATCAAATAATGTTTTGCTCATAAAGCTTACAATGGTATCATCATGCATACACTCACGAACAATGTTTTGCCCTGCTAGATAAGCTGCAAGAACCATAGAAGTATGGGCACCATTTAAGATACGTACTTTACGCTTTTTGTAGGGTGTATGGTCATCTGTAATCATAATAGGGAGGTCTGTTCCTTGGATAGGCAGCTCATCATAAAGACTTTGTGGTCCTTCAATTACCCAGAAGCCAAATACTTCTGCTGTATCTAAAAGCCTATCCTCATAACCATTTTCTGCACAAAGCTCTGCTGCTTCATTTCTTGGATAACCTGTCACAATACGGTCTACAAGTGTACTACAAAAGATATTTTCTGCATCTAACCAAGCTTTGAAAGCTTCTCCAAGGTTCCAGCTCTCTGCATATTTTTCTACACATTTTTTAAGTTCTGCCCCATTGTTGTCAATAAGCTCGCAAGAAAGGATAACAAACCCTTTACCTTTTTCTGTACCAAAGGCTTTGAAACGCTCATACATAAGTTTTGTTAATTTTGCTGGAAAACTAGATGGCATAGCATCTTCTAACTGATCACCTGCAACATATGTAATCCCTGCTTCTGTCGTATTGGATACGATAAAACGAAGATCTGGATTTTTAGCATTTTCTAAGAAAGCTTCTGGGTCAGCATAAGGATTGATAGCACGATGAATACAGCTGATTAATCTTCTTGCATTTACCTTTTCTCCTTTTTCAAATCCACGAAGGTATAAGGTGTAAAGACCCTCTTGTTCATTCAGCATCTCTGCAAGACCTTGTGCAATAGGTTGAACAACTACTACTTTACTATTAAAGCCTTTTTTTTCATTTAATACATCAATGAAGTAATCTACAAATCCACGAAGGAAGTTACCTTCTCCAAATTGTAATACTCTTTCTGGTGCATCTTTTAAAACATAATCTTTGTTTCCAAGTTGTTCTAAAGTTTGATAGTTTAAACGTTCCATTATTCTTCCTCCATCTTTGGTATGAATATGACTTTATTCCACTTACTTCTTCTTTACTCTAGCGCTTTAATGCCTCACCACCTAGCCAAAACTTGGCAAATTGCACTGCTTTTTACAATTCGTGCCTCAAATAAATTATTAGTATATAATTTATTTTTTTAATATCCCCTTGACTATTTGCTGTCTTTTTCCTAATTATAACTGTTTTTTCTAGAATAATAAAGAGTAAGGTAGTATCTTTTATATAATTTTTTTTATGAATTCTCTTCTTTATTTATTTTTATTCTTTCTACATAGTAGAATTACATTTTTTCTTTATGATTAATAGTTGCAAGGTTACATAATTCTATACATTTATACATGAAGCGACAATCCATAGGCAACCAACCCTTCTACTCATTACCTAGAGGCTTGAGTATCCTATAAGCTTGTCTCTTCTTTGTTATGCAAAAATAATTAATCGAGGTGTAAAAATGAAACTAAGTTTTAAAAACTATCTAGCCACAATACTTTGTATCTTTACGCTTATAGCTACATCCCTTACCAGCTTTGCTCAAGAAACAAAGCCTGTTTTAACCTTGGAGAATGCTATAACAGCAGCTATTACCCACAGTAATGAACTGTCCCTTAACTCAAAGGAAGCAGAGCTTTTGAAGGCAAAGATGAAGGCTAATGAAGGAACTACCTTCTATATTTATCAAAATTCCTATTTACAACGCGCTAAAAATGAGCAGCAACGCCAAATCATCAAAGATAAAATTGCTTATGATATTACCAACCGCTACCAGACCCTTATTCTGAGTGAAGAAGAGCTAGCTCATTTAAAAGCCTCTCTTGCCATTAAGCAAAAAGAGTTCACAAACTTAACTTTGCAAAAAGAATTAGGCTTAGTAAGTAAAGTAAACTATAAACTTGCTCAGCTAGAACTGCTACAACTTAAAGAGCAAATAAACGCTAAAACCAGTGCGTTACATAACCATCAAGATTACTTTAAACTTTTAACCACTAAGGATCCTAAAGACTATACTTTAGATAAAACTTTAACTTACGAAATCTTTAGAGCCCCTGGCACCATTGATAGCTATCTGGAGGACCGTATCGCCACCTACTTAAAATATGATAAAGAAATGCTGGCCTTAGCTGCAGATAACATTCTTAAAGATGGGGATGCCCCTATGCCTTGGAATGTTTATCTCGAGCAAAAATATGCCATTGACTCTCAGTCCAATACCCTTGAAGCGAGTCAAGACACCCTAAAAAATGCTCTAATGACCAGTTACTCTTCTTTAATCAGTCTAGAAGAGCAGATTGCTCATTTAAAAGTTCAACTGGAAATTTTAGATACCCAGCTAAAGGCCTCTGCCTTGCAAGTAGATTTAGGTCTACAAACAAGCTTAAACCATGAGAAAACAAGTTTAAATAAAGAGCAACTGAATTATAATTTACGTCAACTTATTGTGAGCTACAATAAATTAAAGATGAGTATCCAAAAACCTTGGACAGCTATGTAACGTCTTATTACTCTACTTATTATCGCTATAGGAGGATTAAAATGTCTCAATCTCTAATCAAAAAATCTATTTGTCTCTTAACCGCTTCTCTTGCTTTGACTTCCCTCTTAGCAGGCTGTGGGAGCAAAGAAACAACGGAGCCAGGAGCTGCTGCTCCATCTATTTCCATTAGTGTAGAAACTCAAAACATCGTCCCTCAAACCATTGAACAATATGTCCAAATTTCTCCTAAAGCCTTATCAGATAGTGAAGTGGCCATTATCCCTAAGGTATCTGGTACGGTTAAAAATGTTTATGTTAATATAGGTGATGCTGTTAAAGCAGGGGATATCCTTTTTGAAATCGATGATACAGATTTGAGATTGCAAGCCCAGCAAGCTGAGGCTGGCTTACAAGCTGCCCAGTCTGGACTTCATGCCGCCCAGGCAAGTTACCAAATGAATGTAGGAGGTAACTTAGAAACTCAGCTTCTACAACTGCAATCTACCGTAAGCAACCTAGAAATCCAATATAACGACCTTTTAAAAAACTATGAGAATACTAAAAAGCTCTTTGAAGCAGGCAGTGTCTCTCAAAAGGACCTAGATGATATGAGCTCAAATGTGAGTAAACTCAAGCTCCAGCTGGATACAGCTCAGCAAAACCTAAAAATCACAAAAGAGAAAATCATAGAGGAAACCAAAAATGCTTCTGTCGCCACTATTCATCAAGCTGAGGCTTCTGTTAACCAAGCCCAGGCCTCTGTGCAAGGTGCTACTAACCAACTAAAGCACACACAAGTTAGAGCCGAAATTGATGGGATTATAAGTAGCAGTAGCGTCACTAAGGGGGCACTTATTTCTCCTCAAGGAGTCGCTATGACGCTTGTAAACATGGACAAGATCAAACTTTCCTTCAACGTCTCTGACGCTGTTATTAATAAAATTGCTGTAGGCTCTAAAGCTTATATTACCATTGCCGCTGCAAGTGAAACACCTTTTGAAGGGACTATTACCCATATTTCTCCTGCTGCCAATAGTCAAACCCTGCTTTATCCTGTAGAAATCTATATGGATAATCCTAATCACACGATTAAGCCAGGTATGTTTGCCACTTTAAAACTGGTGGTGGCTCAAAAAGAACATACGATTTCCGTTCCTTTAAATGCTGTCATTCAAGAGGGCAACGAAAAATATGTCTATATCGTAGATGACACCCAAACCTCTCGCAAGGTAGCTGTAGAAACAGGTCTTCAAAATGATACCCATATCCAGATTACAAAGGGCATAGAATTAGGCCAACAAGTGATTGTAACAGGGCAAGACTTTGTCTCTGATGGGACTTCTGTCAACATCGTAAAATCCTATTAATAAGCTAATCTACAGAGAGGATTGATAAAAATGAACCTTATAAAAACTTCCATTAAGCGACCCATAGCTACCTTTATGACTATGTTGGTGGTGCTTATCTTAGGGATCGTTTCTATTACCAAGATGCAAATGGCCCTTACTCCAAAAATGGATTTACCCTATGCCCTCGTCATGACCCAATATTCAGGAGCTGGCCCAGAGGAAGTAGAAAACTTGGTTACCAAGACTATAGAGGGTGCCATCGCCAATGTAGAAAATATGAAAGGTATTACCTCCACTTCTTCTGAAGGGGTATCTATGGTTATGGTTGAATTCAATTATGGCACCAACATGGATAATGCCCTTAGTGCTATGCGTGACAAAATCAGCATGGTAGAAGGCTACCTTCCAAGTGACGTCTCTTCTTCTACTCTCTTAAAAATGGATATGAACTCCATGCCTATTGCCGATATTACCATTTCTTCGCCTAGTATGGATGAATATCAGTTAAAAAGCTTTGTCCAAGACACGATTCAGCCTCGTATTGAGAGACAAAAGGGTGTGGCTTCTGTTAATTTATCAGGTGGATTGGAAAAAGAAATTACTATCGAAATTGAGCCAGATCGTTTACAGGGTCTTGGCTTAGATTTCTCCACAATCGGCCAAATCCTTATGGCTGAGAATAACAATTTAGCTGGTGGAACCATTGAATATGGCCAGAAATCCCTTACTATAAGTAGTAAGCTTCAATTACAAAGCATAGAGGATATCAAACAGACACCTATCATTCTAGCGAGTGGCATTGTCCTTCAGCTTCAGGATATTGCTCATATTACAGAGCAAGATAAGTCTGTTAATTCTATGAGTCGCTATAATGGTGAACGTTGTATTGCCCTTTCTATCACTCAAGCTTCTGATGGTAATACTGTTTCTACAGTTAAAGCTGTTAAAGCAGAGGTAGCGAAACTTGCTAATGAATACCCTTCTATTCATCTGGAAGTAACCAATGAATCTGGGACAATTATTGAAGACTCTATTAAAAACGTTATTTCTAATATTTTTATGGGGGCCTTTCTATCGATCCTTATCCTCTTTATCTTTATAAAGAATATAGGTTTAACTGGAGTTATTGCCATTTCTATGCCTCTTTCCATTATTGGAACCTTTGTCCTTCTTTATTTTTCAGGGACTACGCTCAACATGGTTTCTCTAGGTGGCCTGTCTATTGGTGTCGGGATGCTGGTTGATAACTCGGTGGTGGTTCTGGAAAATATCTACCGTTACCGTACTGCAGAAGGCTATGGCAAGGTTAAGGGAACCTATCGTGGGACAAAGGAGGTCTCTACCGCTGTTGCTGCTTCTACCCTAACTACCTTAGTTGTTTTCTTACCCTTTATTTTTACAGAGGGTATGGCCTTACAGATGATGAAGGACCTGGCTTATTCTGTTGTCTTTTCACTCATCATGTCTCTTATAGTAGCTGTTACCGTTGTCCCTATGTTAGCTGGTAACTATGTCAATAATGTGCATCGGAATAAAGCCCCTCGTTTCTTAGGATTCATTAATGTGCTTTTAGATCTTTTTGATCAAGGGATTAAAGGTTTAAATTCTATTTATGAGCGCTCTCTTAAATGGGCACTTAAACGCCGCAAGCTTACCCTCCTTGTAGTGATTGCTTTAGGAGTGGGCTCTATCTCCCTTCTTCCTTCAGTAGGTATGGAGCTTATGCCTGTTTCTGATGAAGGGAGCTTTACTGTCACCATTGAACCACCTAAAGGAAGTAAGGTGGAAGTCATCAATGACCTCTCTCTTCAGGTAGAAGAAATTCTAGAAGCACTGCCTGAACTTAAGACCATTAGTGTTGCTGTAACAGGGACTACCTCCAGCTTTATGACTAGCGGTAATCAAAGTTCTATTAGCTGTACGTTAGTGGACAAAGCAGAACGCAGAAAAAGCACTTCTGAAATTATAGAAGAAGTGCGTCATCACGTTAGCCGTATACCTGGCGCTAATATCACCGTATCTGAAGCTTCTAGTATGCTATCCATGGTAGGGGGTGGAGTGACTGTAGAAATTATGGGTGACGACTTAGACACTTTACACGCCATTAGTCAGCAGCTAGAAGCTCAGCTTAAAAATGTGGAAGGCCTCCGAGAAATGACAAGCTCTATTGGTAAACAAGACAGTCAAATAGCTATTCACCTAAACAGAGAAAAGATTAGGCAGTATGGTTTAACAGGTTCTCAAGTTGCTACTCAAATCAAAAACAGTGTTTCAGGCTTAAAAGCAACTACCCTTAAGCTAGATGGTACAGAAATGGATATCCGTATTACGTATCCAGATGAAGTGATTACTTCCTCCTCTCAGTTAGGTAACCTTAGTATTCGTACCAACTCAGGGGCTTACATTCCTCTTTCCTCTGTAGCAGATATCCTTATGGACGAAACACCCACCTCTATCCAGCGCCTTAATCAGACACGCTACGTGACACTAACTGCCTCTGTTTTTGGGCGGGATACAGGTAGTGTAGGTTCAGAGATCCAAGCTATTATTGATCAAATGTCCCTTCCTAATGGCTATAGCGCCAGCTTAGGGGGTAATAATGAAATGATGGTTGAAACTTTTAGTTCATTAGGCTTAGTGATTGTACTAGCTATTATCTTGGTTTACCTGGTTATGGCTGCACAATTTGAGTCACTCCTTAATCCATTTATCATTATGTTCACTATTCCACTGGCTGTTATAGGAGCTGTTCCTCTCCTCTTTATTACTGGGGAATCCATTAGTATGATGTCTCTCATTGGCTGCCTTGTTCTAATCGGTATTGTTGTTAACAATGGAATCGTTCTGATTGACTATATCAACACCTTACGCGAAAGGGATGGCTA
>JAEYNQ010000171.1 GCA_023412455.1 Bacillota bacterium | reverse complement strand
CAAAAGTACCTATTAGCTTAATAGCTGAAATAAATACATCTTCTGGCCCATGGTGGGCTAATTCTGAAATATCAAAAAGGTCATTCACAAGGCGTGACATCAACTTTCCTGTATTGGTTTCATCATAATAAGAAAAGGAAAGTTTCTCAAAGTGAGCAAAAAGGTCCCTTCGCATATCCGATTCCATACGAGCCCCCATAATATGACCCCATGAGGTAATAAAATATTGGCAAAAATATTTTATGATATAGAGCCCTAGCAAAAAGGCCCCCATCCCTAAGGTATAGTTCATCATCTTTGAAACATCCTCTAAGGTGTAGATAGTGTCCATTAGAAATTTGACAAATAAAGGAAAGGCCAAATCAATCCCCGATAGAGTCAAAGCACAACACATATCCATCCAAAATAAGCCCAGATAAGGCTTATAATACTTTATAAATGCTTTTAAAGTCTTCATTTTTTTCTCCTACGTCTTTCATTTGATGTTGTCTGCCCTATTATAAGCTATCTTGCTCCATTTTTCCAATAGCATCCTTCTCAAGTTTTTATTCTATTTCTTTATTTTTTTTACAACAAACCTATACGCTTTCAGAATTCATTTATCTCACTTGATTGGTTAATTTGCCAATCCCTTGAATTTCACATTCAATAATATCTCCTGCTTTTAAGAACTTAGGTGGATCAAAGCCCATCCCTACACCTGCTGGTGTTCCCATGGCAATAATTGTCCCTGCTTCCAAAAGCATACCTTGAGAAAGTTCACTAATAACATGGGCAATATCAAAAATCAATAAGTCGGTAGTGGCATTTTGTCTAAGCTCTCCATTAACCCTGGAGGAAATAGGAAGTTTGGGAGGAATAGGCAAGTCCTCTTTTGTTACAATCCAGGGACCCATAGGACAAAAGCCTTCTAAACTTTTGCCAAAGTACCATTGTTTATGTTGGGTTTGTAGATTACGGGCACTCACATCATTTAGAATGGTATAACCTAAAACATAGTTAAAGGCTTCTTCTTTACTTACACCTTGTGCATCCTTTCCTAGAATCACAGCTAGCTCCACCTCATAATCTAAACTATCTACAAGCCCTTCGTAGCTTGGAATAAACCCACCATCTTTTACAGCTTCCCTGACACGTTTTGAAAAGTAAACGGCAAAGGGACGTTCTCCTCCAAAGGCTTCCTTTTTATAACGTGCAGATTCCTCTGCATGGGCCAGATAATTAATACCTAAGCAGATGATATCTTGTCTTGGACGTGGAATAGGTGCTAGTAACTCCACATCATGGAGCCAAATACCACCTTGCAGCCCTTGACTAAGGCCACTTCTTACTATTTCCCACTCCTCATCTTTTCCTTCTCTAATCCACTCATTCATACTTTTATAGGTTAGGCCGAAAGTCTCTAAAGTATAAACTTTTTCTCCCTTTAAGTCTAAAACACCAACAGTTTCTTTGCCTTGGTATTTAAATGTTACTAATTTCATCTCTCCCTCTCCTTTATCTTTCTATTTCCTATTTCTAGTGGATGATAACTCTTTGGTTATTACCTTTATCTTAAACAGTGTCCTTTACCTATGCAAGTCAGAGTTTTAGAAATCTACTTCTCTTTTCTATATATTATCTTAATACTTTTTGCTTATAATAAAGAGAGATATTACCTTATATTTTTGAAAGGAGCTCTTTTATGAACTGGTTTAAAAAAATAACCGCTGGTTGTTATGGGATGGATCAATTTTCTCTTTTTTTAGTGTTACTTGTCCTACCCCTTTCTCTTCTATTTAATTTAATAAATATTCCCTACCTCTCTTTATTGGCCTATACTCCTTTAATCTATTGCTATTTCCGGATTTTTTCTAAAAACATCACAAAAAGGCAACAAGAGAACTTTCGTTTTTTACGTTATTGGTATCCCTTTAAGAAAAAAATTCTCAACTACTGGCAACGTTTAAAAGACAGTAAAACCCATCGTTATTATAGTTGCCCTCACTGTAAGCAAACCTTGCGTGTTCCTAGAGGGCGAGGAAATATTCGCATTACCTGTCCTAAATGTAAAACACAATTTAGTAAAAGAACCTAAACAAGTCTTGACATTTTATCCTATGACATAGGATAATTATATGTTGTATTGTGGAAGATAAATTTAGTGCTATAAAGATAAGGACGGATAAAATGTCGATAGAAAATTTAGAATACCAAGATGAAATACAAAAAAGAAGAACCTTTGCCATCATTTCTCACCCTGATGCAGGTAAAACCACACTTACTGAAAAATTCTTGCTCTATGGAGGGGCTATTCGTTCTGCTGGTTCTGTTAAATCACGTCGTTCTCAAAAATATGCCGTTTCAGACTGGATGGAAATTGAGAAGCAGAGAGGTATTTCCGTTACCTCCAGTGTGCTCCAATTTAATTACAACGGTTGTTGTATCAATATTTTGGATACACCTGGTCACCAGGACTTCAGTGAAGATACCTATCGTACCTTAGTGGCTGCGGATAGTGCTGTCATGGTTATTGATGCGGCTAAAGGGGTAGAGGAACAAACGAAGAAGCTCTTTAAAGTCTGTAAAATGCGTGGTATTCCTATTTTTACTTTTATCAATAAAATGGATGCCCATGGGAAAGATCCCTTTGAGCTTTTAGAAGAATTAGAGAACGTTTTAGGCATTCGCTCTTACCCTATGGACTTTCCTATTGGAAGTGGGAAAGATTTTAAAGGGGTTTATAATCGTCGCAAGATGCAAATTGAGCTTTTTAATGATGGTAACCATGGGGAAGCTATTGCTCAAGCAGTTAAAGGGGATCCTTCTGATGAGAAGTTTAGTCAACTTATTGGCAGTGCTCTTCACGATAAGCTTCTTGAAGATATTGAACTTTTAGATATGGCTGGGGATGAATTTGACTTGGAACAAATTTTAGCTGGAAATCTTACCCCTGTATTCTTTGGTAGTGCTCTTACCAACTTTGGTGTAGAACCTTTCCTTGAAGCTTTTTTGGAGATTACGACGCCTCCTCAACCACGTGTAAGTAATCTGGGCGCTATTCCTCCTACAGAATCTTATTTTTCAGGCTTTATTTTTAAGATTCAAGCCAATATGAATCCTGCCCATCGTGACCGTATTGCCTTCCTTCGTATTTGTTCAGGGAAGTTTGAAAAAGGTATGATGGTAAACCATGTTCAAAAAGGTAAAAAAATAAAATTAGCACAACCCCAACAATTCCTCGCCCAAGACCGTGTTACAGTGGAAACCGCTTATGCTGGAGATATTATTGGTCTCCATGATCCTGGTATTTTTAATATTGGTGATACCTTATGTAGTGAGAACTTAAATCTTCGCTATGAAGGCATTCCTCAGTTTGCGCCTGAACATTTTATGCGTGTTTCTACCCTGAATGCCCTTAAACGTAAACAATTTGTTAAAGGAGTTACTCAATTAGCAGAGGAAGGTTCTGTCCAAGTCTTTAAGCCTCATCTTACAGGAACAGAAGAACTTATCATTGGTGTTGTTGGTGTGTTACAATTTGAAGTTTTAGAGTACCGTCTTAAAAATGAATATGGTGTAGAAATTAAAACACAAATGCTGCCTTACCACTTTATTCGTTGGATTGAAATGGAAAACTTTGATTACTCCAGTTTCAAGCTCACTTCTGATACCCTTTTAGTTGAAACAGAAGATGGTGATCCTGTTTTACTTTGCCAATATGAATGGTCCATTAAACAACTGGCTGAACGTAATAGCCAGGCCATCTTTAGAGAGACTCATCTCAAAGCTTAATAAAGTAGAAATTACCTCGCTATAAAAAAAGTACTGATATCCCTTTCTTCTAAGGAATCAGTACTTTTTTAGGATGTCTACTATTTTAAAGCAAAACATTTACATTTATTTTTAAATTGGCTAAAATAATAAGAAATAGTTTGGCACTTAGTTCAAAAGGAAAGGAGTCTACAAATGGACGTTTTGAAAGATTTAGAAAGCAAAACCTTTTTAAGTACGGAACAAGTCTCCCATATCAAGGCTTCTATTTGTAAAAACTATCCCCATAGTACCTCTCAAGAATGTGCTCTTTACTTTGCTCAAGCAGTGCATCACCTTTTGGATCAAAATTTGGCAAATTTTGAAAAAAGTCAACGTCAACAAATTAAAAAGCATGTTTTACAAGAAACCATTAGCCGTGAAAGTTTTTTTATTACGTCCTATGATATTTTTAGAGCCTGTTCTACATTTCCAGAAGAAAGCGCCCTTTTTTGGGATACCTTAACAGACTGGCTCAATCGTGAACAAGCTACAGCCTTTACTGCTTCACAAGTCAAGTGGATTGCTAGTCAAGCCCTTACGCCTAAAGCTCCACCTATTGCTTCTTCTTACTTAAAGGCATCCCCTACTCATCCCCTTACTTTAAAAGAGCTTTTTTTTTCTTATTGCTTTACCACTTGGGCAATTCTCAAAAAGTATAAAGAATGGTCTCTTGCTTGTGTCCTCCTACTATTTTTAAGCCTTACTATAGCCTATCCTTTTTATAAGGATTACCAGGAACAACGCCTCTACACCCAAACCTTAAGAGCACTCGCCAATTCTCCTCTACCGCCTATTGTAGTAGAGCCTGTTGAAGTGAAAAAACTCCCTCAAGTAGAAAGTCCTTTGCAACCTCACCTTCAGTATAAATGGATTGATGAAGAAGCGCTGATAGCCTGGCTTGCTGAAAGGCAATCCCTTCTGGCTGAAGAACCTTATTTTGGTAGTATCTTAGAGGTTGCAGAAGAATTTAATATTAATCCTTTATTACTTTTTGCTATTACTGGTCAAGAACAGGGATTTGTTCCTTCCACCCATTCCAAAGCTTCCATTATCGCTAATAATCCTTTTAATGTCTATGGGAGCTGGCAAGATTTTAACACAAACATCACAGATACTTCCCGCATTGCTGCACGTACCATTTTAAATCTCAGTAAAGATTGTCCTCCTAATGAAGATCCTATAAAATGGCTTAATCGTCGCTATGCGGAAGATCCCAATTGGCATATTGGTGTATCTCAAATTCTTGCCCAATTAGAGAAAGTGGCTGGAGAATCTCCTTAGTGCCTTAGACATAACCTCTGCCATTCCTAATAATACTCCTCCCAAAACATCTGTAAACCAATGCACACCTGAAATCAATCGCCCTATAATCGTCACCCCAATGACCTCAGCTATACCTACGGGAATAAAAAAGCCAATTCCTCTTGGGTAAGACTTTTTTGTTTTCTTAGCTGTTGTAGTTTCTCATTAAACTCCATTTTATTCCCTTTCATCTCTATCCCTGAATGTATTAATAGTATTTTAATCGAGTATATCCTAAAAATCAAAAGGGATAATCGAGAATTTGATTGCTACACTCAAATTCCGAAAATCCCTTTTTAAGTCTATTACTTTATCCCTCTTGTTATTTTTAACACTATTTTATATCGGTTTTCCAAAGACCGTGTAGATTACAGTAAGCATAAACAGCTACAGGTTGATCCTCTACAAAGCTAAACGTTACTTTAGGTGTATCTCCCACCTTCAAGCACTTTCGTTGTCCCCCACATTCTGTTTCCACATACACAAAGGCAATGTGATGGGCTTCTTCCATGGGATGATGTGTACTTCCAATTTCAATTTCAATGGTGTTGCCTGATACTGTAACAACTGGTAAATGCTTTTCTACTGAAGCTTCTGTTGTATTGGCTACTAACTCGGTCATTTTTTCACCACAGCAGATTGTTGGCGTACCTTTTTCCTGAATCATTCCGATAATCTTACCACAATGTTTGCAAAAAAAGAATCTCTGTTTGTTACACATAGTCACTCCCCCTAAAAAATAGTTTTTCGTTTCATCAACATGAAAAGATTAAAATAAGCTATTAAATACTTAATAGTTTATTTTATTTATAGTCTTATTTTATAACACAGCAAAAAATATTTCAACAAATTTACCTTATTTATTTATAGTTACTGGCCTACTGCCCCACCTTTAGTGGAATGTTTACCTGTAAATTCTTCTACTACTAATTTTAAACCCAGTATAATTCTGGCATGTTTTGCTTCAAACTCAAAAGTCCTATCGGGAGCATATTTTTTCATAACCTGCTGAAGTGCTTGTATTTTTTCTTTTTCCTCTGTTAAGATATACATTTTGCCTCTGCCTATAATACTTTCATATTTCATGGTATACCTACAAGGAATGTCATTATGTACTAATTCATGAGAGCAGTCCATCTCAAAACAAACCGTATTGTTTTGCCTAATTATATCTAATTTTTTACCCTCCAAGGCACAATGAAAATAAAGGGTGAGTTGATCCTCTTCATAGGTATAACCAAAATTCATAGGGACAATATAAGGGACATTCTCATAGCATAAGCCAATTCTACAACTATCACATTTTTCAATTATTCTTATAAGCTCTTGTTTATCTGTTACTTCTCTATCTTTTTTTCTCATGATATCCTCCTTACTTTACTCTTTAGATTTTAGATTTTTATTATTTTTTAAGGTTTCATTCTATTAATAGTAACACGTTCCATCTCTTTTGGGGAGTCTATGAAGCATTTTTCCTGATTTTTTATAAAAAAGGAGCTTAGATTCCTCTATGCTCCCATTCTTTTTTTATAGTCTATAGCTCAGTAACTTATCCTATTCTTTTTTCATATCTTTATTGATCAGAGTCATTGTTGCAACCTATACTTTGTGGAAAGCTAAAAACATTTTCTGGATCATATTTCTTCTTAATTTCCCTAAGCTGTGTTTTATGGCCTCCAAAATAAGCAGTTTCATAATCTTCTAACTCTGCCAATGGAAAATTAACAAAAGCTCCTTCTGTATATTTCGTCACTTCTTCTAATCCTTGAAGGACCCACTTACGACAAGCTGTAGCACACTCTTGTTCTTCCCAGACAGCTTGAAGACCTATGATGGCTTGGGCATCTCTATAATAGAAGGAGGAGGATTCCTTAGGCAAGGTGCCTATTTTCCCACCCATACCATACCAAGAAAGTGCCGTATAATCTGCCTCTTTGGGCTTGCTTTCTAAGAGACCTACTAGATGTGCCAGTTCTTGAGATGTTAATAACCTCCTAAGAAAACGTCCATTAGACTTATATTTCTCATAAGGCGGATGACTGTCTTGAATGATTTGATTGACTCTCACCATAGGTGCCTCCTCCAGCTGAAGCACATGCTGACTTCCCAAGCTTGTAAAAGGAGTGAGTAATTGCCTTGTAAGCACTTCATCCCCATAGCAAATCCCTGTCATAAATACGCCTTTACCCCGTTTATTCCCGTTGTACACACTCATCTTTAAGTTAAGACAAGGCGCCATGGTTTGAAAAGCCTCTTGCCAAGTTGCTACTATTCGTATTTTTTCTTCTAACGTACACTCCTTAAAATCCAGATGAATCCATGTGGCTCTCTGTACCTTTTCTGGTAAGCGATAAGTAAGTTCTGTCACCACTCCAAACTGACCACCACCTGCTCCTTTTAATGCCCAAAAAAGGTCCGGGTGATTTGCCTCACTAGCCGTAAGCCTTTCTCCATTGGCATCAATGAGTGTAACAGCTAATAAGGAATCTGCAGCTAGTCCTAAAAATCTAGCTGAATAACCCCACCCTCCCCCAAGAGTAAGACCTGCCACACCTACCGTGGGGCAACCTCCTCCTGGAAAAGGATAGCCCCTTTCACCTAATGCTTTATAGAGGGCTTCGTTTCTTACCCCTCCTTGAATGATTACCCGCTTTTCTTGTTCATCTATACTGATTTTGTTCATTTCATTTACATCCAGTATGATTACATTCTCACCACTGGAGTAACCTTCATAGTGATGACCACCTGAACGAATACGCATATCCAGATTATGCTCTTTAACAAAATGAAGCGTTCGTTTAATGTCCTCTTCATTTTGACAGTAAACTATAGCCAAAGGGTTCCATTCAATTCCTCTATTCCAACCCCTTTTACAGCTTTCATAAGCTAGGTCACTTCTAGTTATCACTTTATTCGCAATATGCTTCACCTTATTTTCCATCATATAATCCTTTCAAACACATACTCCGTTGTACTAGACATCTCTTCTCTATACACATAGCCAAGCCTATTGAAAAGCTTCATTTCTTCTGGTTCTTGAATTTTTTTCTCTGCCATGAAACGAACCATTTCACCTCTTGCCATCTTAGCATAGGTTCCTTTTTGAACAAACTTTCCATCTACTCGTTCACCAAAGGTACACGTGATATAGGTATCTTCCTTGGTCAAATACTTCTCGATGCATTTAGAATATTCTTTGGATGCTAGATTGATAATAATCCCTTCCTCATCTCTAACCTCCTCATAAAGCCTACTTCCCCAAAAATCATATAAGTTTTTAGAGTCACCTATCTGAGCTTTTGCCTGCATCTCCAGTCGATAGGGTGTCACCCCATCCATAGGCTTTAATACACCATAATATCCCGATAAGATCCTAAGATGCTCTTGCACATAAGCTAGCTGTTCATACTCAAAAACGGTTGGCGCCATATATTGGTAGGCAATCCCCTCATAAGAAAGAATAGCAGGTGTCACATTTTTCTCTAGGTCCATTTTTTTTAGCCGTTGAAAATTTTGCTCGGCAATCTTATCCTGACATCCCCACAGTTTTTTAAGTTCCTCTTTGGACTTACTTTGAAGCCAAGATAGTATTCCCTTTGTCTCATTAAGAAATACAGGAGATCCTATAGCTTCCAAGGAGTCCGTATCCACATTCATCTTCTTGGCTGGCGATAATAGGATGCGCATTATACTTCTCCAAGCATCTTAAGAGGATCTTCCGCTGCTTTTACCTTATCATTGGCTTTTATGATGATACCCTCTTCATCAATCAAATAAGTGGTACGAACGACACCCATAGCTACCTTTCCATAGTTTTTCTTTTCTTTCCAAACGTCATAAGCTTTAATGACATGAAGTTCAGGATCTGCAAGAAGAGTAAAGGTTAATCCGTATTTTTCTTCAAATCGCTTATGGGATGCTACCGTGTCCTTGCTTATACCAATAACCACTGCCCCCTTCTCTATAAACTGTGGATAGAGCTCAGAAAAGCCACAGGCCTGTTTTGTACAGCCTGGTGTACTATCCTTGGGGTAAAAATATAAAATAACCTTTTTTCCCTTATACTCTTCTAGTGTGTGTAATTTCCCATTTTGATCTGGTAATTCAAAATAAGGGGCTTTCATTCCTACTTCTAACATTTTTATTTCCTCCTCATTATTAATAGTCATAGCTCTCAAAATTCTCCCTTTGGGTTACTCCTTATGTAGTTATCCATAATGTCAGCAGCCATCCCTACAAGCTCCATACAAGGTCTTTTCTTATAGTATTGGGAGCTCCGATGCTCCGGCTCCGGCTTATCTTTTCCAGCACCTAAGCCTAACAGCTCGCTACATAGGATAGAATGATTCTTATCCTCAAACGCACTAGCCAGGTACTGAATCCTTTTATAATGTTCCGTCTTTGTTTGATGGTCTTTGGGATCTATATAGCCATAGACTAATCCGGCTACCATAAACATACCCGAAACAGCGCCACATACTTCTCGCAGTCGCCCCATCCCTGCTCCAAATGAGGAGCTGATTTTTAAAGCCGTTTCATAATCCATACCATATTCATCACTGAAGGCTAAAAAAACCGACTGGGCACAATTATATCCTTCTTTAAAATAACTCCTTGCTCGTTGTCCAGGTGTTTCTACTTGTTCCATAACCTTTTCTATTTTTTCTGTTTCCATACCTCATTACCCTCTTATGATCCCTTGGACTCTATTTTGTGAACATGGTCTAAACCCTCTCCTAGTATAACATTTTAACACGTCCAATAAAAATACAAATTATACCTTCTTCTTCTTTTGACAAAAAAACTACTCGGATTATTGAAATAAATCAGAGTAGTTTTTTACAACTATTGGGATATACCATTATTGGTTTTCATTTGATCTAATTTTTCATAAATAACGGAACCTATCCACGTTATAATGGGATTGATTGCTATTCCTAAGGCAGCTAACACAACTATCAAAATCCTGGTTTTATTCTTCTTTGCACTTAATATATTGGTCAAAGCTATCACTGTAAAGGGCATGAATATCCCAAATAATAACACGGACCATACCAAAGGCGTATAGGACATTATTTGAATCGGCACGACGGTTAGACTGGCTATTATCCCACTTATACCAAGTAATACGGCGCAAATGCCCATAGGACGTTTGATTGTATAAAGGGGAATCAAAAAGCTTCTCCACAAAGACCCTGTCTGTGCCCCCCCGAAGAAAGCACCTATTATATTTCTTATTGCAACAAATACAAAGGATTGAGGAATATCTATTTGCTGTTTTTCTTCCTGATTTTTATAGCTTGCTTCTTGAATTGTCTGGATAGATACTGTATCTACAGTCCATAACAGAATGACAAAAAATGCAAAGGGGAAGGTTTTTAATAAGGTGACCCCATTAAAACCAAACCCAATTCCCCACATTTCATTCCACCAATAAACAGGATTTAAATTCAATGGTATACTGACAGGGAGCATCCTATAGCCTTCACCATATAATTTAGGTATGACAAATGCCACTAGTGAAGCCATTGGGATGACTAGCCCATTCTTTTTATAACATTGAAGTAGGGTATAAATAATTAGAAGAACCAGCATCAAAACCCAAAAGATTGGGGTGTTGTGACTAAAATAAGAATATAATTTACTAGTGGACAACCAAATACCTGAGATACCAAAAGTCAGTGTAATACTTGTCTTACAGGTAAAGCCTGCCAAATTAACTAGTCGCTTAAATAAGCCACTTTTAACTACCAAAAGCCCGATTATACCAACTGTGATTCCTAGTAACAGGGGATGTACCCCAGATGCTGCCATAACAGGAATCATAACAACAAGAGGGGCCAATGTTCCAGCTGGTGCCACACTGGGATATAAAAAGGCAGCAATAAGCGTAACAAGGCTTCCTATGAGTATTTCTATCCTCACATTCTCCAAAACAAAAGAAGGGTGAGTGACAGAAAGCTCTTGGGCCCATACCAAAGCAAAAGAAGAAACAAGTGCAATTTTTCCTATGAGGCCTGATAAGGCTGGAATAAAATCTTTATATGAAATATCTAACTTTCTAATCCTACTCATCCCATTAATACCTCATTGGGATGAAAGCCATATAATCCGCAACAGTTGCCCCTTTATAAAACCTATCTATAATCTGTTTTCCTAATGGATCCAGATCCTCTGTAGTGTATTTCTTTAGCTCTTGAGCAAAAAAGTCGGTAAGTATTTTGGCTCCTGCATCATACCCCTCTATGCCTACCTCTTGTTGTCTTTCAGGTTGCAGAAAGGCTTTCCTTATATATTGTCCATCAATCTTTAAGGAATCCAAACCAAAACCAAGCAGTGAACAACGTGCTTCCGTTAAATGTTCTGGTTTAAATTTTGCACTACCCCTTCGTGCAATGCATTCTCTTGCAATCCATTGTGGCATAAAACCTACTTCATAGACGCCAATATGTTGATTAGGAATCAAAACATAGCGTGTTTTACTTGAATTTATAATCTGTTCTAATAAAAGATTGGCCTGCTTGACCCTCTTTCCTGTTGCAAATGGCCAATAAGAGCCTACACCTTCACTGGTCATTTCTGCTGTATCAATGATACTAGGGTTATTAAATCCTCTCGGAGCCACCAAACGCCACAGCCAAGCTAAAGCTGGAGGAAGCACATGAAAGATTCCCATAATGCCATAAGATGGATTTTCCTTTGTACAGGATGGGGTACGCACCCCAAAACTTCTTACATCTACCTCTACTGGCCTATCCATTGCATGGGGTACCAGTCTCCTTGGTAGAATAACACGAGGATTAGGACAAGGTTTGCCATCACTATCTAAAGTGTGCTCCCACACCAGGCAAGTCGCATTGGGTACACCTTGAATATTCAAGAAAATTAAGGGTTCTGAAGGCTGTGTTAATATGGCTTCATAGTTGGGTGAAGTGCCATATTTTGTGATATTATCCAATCGCAAAAACCATGCAGATTCAGCATCTTGTACCACTAACTTTTCACTGGCATTTTGAATTTTAGGATGACACAATGCCATATCGTCTGTAACCGGTAGGAGTTCACATGATTCATTCAATACCAGATAGTATTTTTCTCCAGTAATTGTATTTTTTCCTAATACGATTCTTCCATCCCTGTCTTCGTGAATGGCTTCAATCATTTCACTCTTTCCACCACCAGAAGCCCCCTCATGCATGATGACAACTTCGTTATCATAGGGTGTAATGACTTTGACTGTAGAGGCATGGGCCGTTATCCAGCCTTCTTCTTCTCCAATGTTAAGTAATACGCCATAAATACCTTTTTTAGCACTTGGTCCAGGATAAAGATTATAAGAATACACCTCATGAATAGCCTCTAAACGGTTATGAATAACGATTTGTTTGCCGTCAAAATGTGTCTGTCTAAAAGGTGGTGCTAAAAAAATGATGGCACGAGGGCTGAAGTGACCTAAAACCTCATCACAATTTAAAAAGCCTTGTAAATCAGCTAGGCCAGCCGCAAAGAATCCAGCATTGGCAGGTGAAATTAATATAGAATCATAACCATATTCAATGCCTCCAGATTTAAAGGGTAAGAAAATAAGCTCCTGATTTTTTAACCATTCAAAGGTAGCAGCTCTAACCGTTTCAAAGTCTTGATGGTAAACCTCTTCATATTTAGGTTTGTCCGTATCTTTTTTATCTGCAACTAACAAACACTCTGGATCCCGTCTCCGCATATAGTCATCTACGTAGTTGACAACAGCTCCATTTTTACACTTTGTCACTGTTGCCTCTAGTACATTTCCCATTCCTTCTACTTCATATGCCACATCAAAAGTTGTATTGGTTTCGTTGCCCATTGCCAGTGTAAAGAGTTCCATTCTTGTTTTAGGGATAATGACACCTTTTGAAGCTTCCAATATTTCTAATACATACTCTGGTAAGTTCATTTGATATAAACATTCTTGCATAGTTATGTACTCCTCCATCTTACTTTATTATTTTTATTGTGTCTTAAGGTAAAGTTTAACTTACATTTTCCACCATAGTTCAACCTGAAGTTTCTCATCTT
>JAEYNQ010000104.1 GCA_023412455.1 Bacillota bacterium | reverse complement strand
TAAGTATTATGCTAGTAAGTGGCTGTGATAAATATGCTGAAAACAGTAATAAGCTAAGTGATGAAAACGGAACTGTTCAGGAAGACAATAAACAAAAAGTCATAAGTCGTACGGAAGAAACGTTAGATGGGAAGTTTTCTTATAGCACGATGAAAGAGGCTAATGAGACTAAAAGGCAAGATGAAGTGATAGAGGAAGACTTACAGCTCTTTCCTCAAGAAAAAAGTGTCCTTGATGTAGATGGGATATCCTCCTCTTTTGTAGGGAAGGTAGGTGACTATCCGATTCATATGACGCTGGATTTTGAAAAGGGGCAGGGAAGCTATTCCTATGATCACATAGGAAAGCCCATTCCATTAACAATTAATAAAATGATAAATCAAGACAGTGCCTTTACACTGGATGAAGAAGGGGCCACCTTATATATCTATGCCTATAGTGCCAATACACTTTGTGGTTTTTGGCAGTCCTATAAAGGGGAAAGGGAGGACAGCTCCTACTTAGAGGTAAGCCTTCAAAGAGAGGGAATGCCCAAAGTGACTATTCCCCAAAAAAGTCAAGAGGTAAAAGCCTTTGAAGGTAAATGGTATAGCCAAAATAACAAGTTCCGTGAATCCTCTCATCTATGGATTTATCCCATCTCAGATACACAGATTTACTATGAAGGACTGAGTCTAGTTTGGGGGCATAATGGCGTTACAAATGGTATTGCCGTGCAAAAAGAAGAAAACGGTAAAAAATTCTATGAAGCGCATGTTATAAATGAGGAAATTGGTGGCCAAGTAGTCTATCAATTTTATTTAGAAGGAAAAAGCTTAAAGGTGGAGCAAGAGGGAATAGATGTGCGCTGTGGCTCTGGTGTAACCTTTGAGGGGAGTTATTTAAAGGAGAAGCCTGTTATTGAGCTGCCAACAGCACAAGAGGTAGGCATAGCAGAAAATGAGGAGGAACAGGCTCTTTTTAATAAGCTGGTGCAGGGCTACTACTCTGATTTTATCTATTATACAGGTGGTGTTGATTATGAAGAAGTACAGCTAAATGATACAGAGAAAGCTCTAGGAGGGACTTCTTATGCAAGAGCAGAGGCGTCCGCTATGTGCTATTATATGAAAACAAAAGATAAGATGTATGTGGCCATCCGTGGGGATCAGGTAGATGATGATAAGATAAAGTTTTTTACAAATGATCCTTATTATGAAAGGCAACTGCCAAAAGCTATGGCAGAATGGGCCGCAAGTTATGAAGTGGAAGTCATCTATCACTACATACCATAAGGTAATCCCATGGTATGCTATAAAGCTTATGCACAATAAATGAGGGAAAGAGAATAGGAGAACAGTAGAAAAATGATGCGGTTTAAGAAAAGTTTACTTGTAGGAATGAGTGCTGTAATGATTAGCACATGGATAAGTGGTTGTGGCAGTCAGGGTAAAGAGAGTGACATACAAAGTAGGGATAAAGAAGTAGTTCAAGAAGATAAGAAACAAGGAAATGAGTCCCAAGAAGCTCATAAGCAAGAAAATGATGGGCAAGAAGCGATGAGCTTTACGGAAGAAATACAAGAAGAAAAGGCTTTTAATAACACGATGGAAGAGGACGAAGAGCCCTCACATGAAGAAAAATTTGTAGGGAAGGTAGGTGACTATCCGATTCATATGACGCTGGATTTTGAGAAGAAGAAGGGCAGCTATTCCTACGACCATATAGGTCAACCTATTCCTTTAACAATCTTTATAGACCGTGAGGAGAACCAGAAGAATGTTTTTTATCTGAATGAAGAAGGGGGAGAACTATATCTCTATGCCTATAGTAAGGATAGCTTTTATGGTTTATGGCATCCAGCAGAAAAAGAAAGGGAACTGAGTTCTTATCTAGAGGTAAGTCTTCAAAGGGAAGGAACAAAAGAAGAACTCCCACCAAAAAGTGCAGAAGCAAAAGCCTTTGAAGGGATTTGGTATGGTAAAAGAAATAGCTATTTTGACGATTCAACAATCTGGGTGTATCCCATTAAAGATAAGCTTATCTATTATAGAGGTCAGAGTTTTAGTGGCGCGAATATAGGAAGTTGGAGAGGCTTTGCCATAAAAAATGATGCCTTAGATGAGCGAGTCTATGAAAGAGTTGAAGACTTTTACTATGGTGAACGCCCAGTCTATTTTAAATGGCATTTAGAAGGGGAACAATTAGAAGTAGAGACAGAAACAAGTGATTGGGGCTGTGGATCAGGTGTTTCTTTTGATCAATGCTATTTAAAAGAGGAACCAGCTCTTATGTTGCCTACTGCACAGGAGGTAGGAATAGCTGACAATGAAGAAGAAGAGGCTCTTTTTAGAAAGTTAGTACAGGGATATTATGAGGATTTTATTAACTATACACGCACAGTAAATTATTGGGAGGATTGGTTAAATGATACAGAGAAAGTGCTGTGTGGTAATTCTCGAATGAAAAGTTGGAATAGTATCTGTTATTATATGAAAACAAAAGACAAAATGTATGTTGCCGTAGATGATTTTACAATTATTCATTATTTTACGAATGATGAGCGTTATCAAAGTCAAGTACCCAAGCAAATGGCGGAGTGGGCCACCTTACGTAAAAAACAAATAGAATATAACTATGTTCCTTAAGGCTATTTAACAAAAGTCATTCTTTTCTCCGTAGAATTGTAAATAGCATATCGTTTTTGCCCCCATATACCGTAGGCAAGTCAATTATGTAAAAGTTTTATGAATATATTTAAAATATTGATAATTTTTGTATGCTAAGTTACTATTAAATAGAGTGAATGAGACAGGAGTGAGTCAGCCATGTATCCATTAAACAAATTAGAAATAAAGACAGACATAGAAAATACTGAGCATACAATGAATTATCTTGTCAATAATAAGTTGATTATTAATCATAAGGAACAAAACTTTTTAGATGAGTTAAAAATGGGACTTAGAGAATGTGAGAAATTTTACATGAGTGTAGCCTTTATTAATTTTAGTGGACTACAATTATTGCTGGATACATTTAAAGAATTAGAGGAAATGGGCATTCATGGAAAGATTCTTACTTCTACCTATCTTAATTTTACAGAACCTAAAGCTTTAAAACGTATAAAGGAATTTAATAATATTGATCTTAAAATTTTCATTGCAACGAAAGAGATTGGTTTTCATACAAAGGCCTATATTTTTGAGCAACACGAGGAATATAAAATTATTATTGGCTCTTCTAATATTACTCAGCGGGCACTGAAGAGTAATATTGAGTGGAATGTTTGCTGTATTTCCAAGAAAGAAGATTCTTTTGCAAAAGAAGTGGTGGAGGAGTACCTTAAACTTTGGGAACGTACAGAAATTGTAGACGATGTTTTTTTAGAAAAATATGAGGCTTTATTACAGGAAATAAGAAAAGTTGAAAAAAGTAAAGAAGTAGAGATGAGGGATTTTGAGCTTATTCGTCCTAATGAAATGCAGAAAAGAGCAATCAATAATTTAGCCAGGCTTCGTCAAATGGGAGAGGATAAGGCACTAGTTGTTGCAGCAACAGGAACAGGCAAAACCTATATGTCTGCATTTGATGTAGTCCATTACAAGCCAACTAGGATGCTATTTATTGTACATCGAGAAGAGATCTTAAGAAGTGCGTTAAGTACTTTTAAACGATTAATGAAAAATAAAAACAAGACAATGGGTATTTACACGGGAAATCAAAAGAATGAAGAGGCAGACTTCTTATTTGCTACCATTCAATCTATGAGTCTTCATCTAGAAAGTTTCTCCAGAGAGGCCTTTGACTATATCATAATAGATGAGGCCCATCATGCTTCCAGTCCTTCTTATCAAAAAGTTTTAAATTATTTTAAACCGCACTTCCTTTTAGGGATGACGGCTACACCTGAGAGATGTGATGGCGAAAGTGTCTATGAGATTTTTGAACACAATGTAGCCTTAGAGGTAAGATTACACGAGGCATTAGAACTAGAACTTGTTGTTCCTTTTCATTATTTTGGCATAACAGATATTGAGCAAATTGATTTAAGTGATGTTCCCTTAAATAATATAAGAGAGCTGTCTAAACGACTAAAAGTGAATGAACGAGTAGATTTTATTATTGATAAGATGACCTTTTATGGACATGATGGGCATAAACGAAAGGCTATAGGTTTTTGTGCCCATATTGACCATGCCAAGTATATGGAGAAAGCTTTTAATGAGAGAGGTATTCCAAGTCTGTGCTTAACAGGTGAGAATAGCGTTCAAGAAAGAGAAGAAGGAATCAAACGACTGGAGTCAGAAAATGATGAATTAGAGGTCATCTTTACAGTAGATATCTTTAATGAAGGGGTGGATATTCCATCTATTAATTTAGTCTTGATGCTGCGTCCTACGGATTCACCTATTATTTTTATTCAGCAGCTAGGGCGAGGACTAAGAAAATATGGAGAAAAGATGTTTTTAACGGTATTAGATTTTATAGGAAATCATCAAAAGGCCTTTCTTATCGCAATTGCCTTATATGGTGAGCGTTATTATGATAAGGATAGCCTAAAAGTAGCTGTAGCCACCGAATTCGGAGATATACCAGGTTGTAGCCATATTCAAATGGACCGTATTGCACAAGAACGTATATTAAATCAATTGAACATGGAAAATTTTAATTCTATGAAATATCTTAAGGAAGAATATGAAGAATTTAAACGTATGAATGGGGGAAGGGTAGCTTACTTTTTAATGGATTATATAAAATTTGATGGAGCACCTGATCCCTTACGAATGGTAAATAAAGAAAAAACCTATTTAGCCTTTGTGTCTAAAATGGAAAAAGACAATAGGTTGGCCTTTTTATTAGCTAATGAGAGTTTTAATAAAGTACTTAAGGAGCTTTCAGGGAAGTTACCTATAAAACGACCTCATGAATTTGCTGTTTTAAAGTATATGTTAAGCCATGAAGAATTGAACTTACAAGAAGCCAAAAGAGAAATAAGTAAATACCTAGTAAGTGTAGAGAGTGAAACAGTGGAACATGCTTTAGCTTGTCTTGGTCAACGTTATTATGATTCGGGTCAGCTTAAAGCTTATGAAAAGTGTTTTGACTATAAAGATGGTTTGTTGACAAGAACAAGTGGATTTAGGAACCTTATTCAAGATAAGGCCTATAGTGTCTATATTGAAGATATTATTCATTATGGGCTCATTCGTTATGAAAAGGAGTTTGGGGAGATAAATTATGGCATTCCCTTCTTTAAACTGTATGAGCAGTATCAAATGACTGATGTGGCATTACTTTCAAACTATAATAAAATGCATAGTGCCTTTAGGGGAAGTGGACTTTTAACCTTTCAAAAGGATTATTTCTTATTTATAGACTTGCATAAAGGAGAGGACATCAAAGAGAGTATTAACTATAAGGATAAGTTTATAAGCAGTAAATATTTTCAGTGGCAAACTCCCAATAGTACGGCCCAGGATTCTGAGAGAGGAATGAACATTATCCTTAATAAGGAGAGAGGTATCAGACTCCATCTTTTTGTAAGAAAGTATAAGGAAATAGATGGCTCTATACAACCTTATATTTACATAGGGAAGGGGAACGTTATACGGTATGAGGGACAAAAACCTATCACGGTTTACATGGAACTAGAAGAAGAGGTCCCAGCTCATCTTTATTTAGAATTCATAAAAAAAGTATAGCACTAAAAGCTATACTTTTTAAAATGTTTGGAGTAAGGCTTCAACGATAGGAAGGTCCGCTGGGGCCCACTGAAGGGATAAGAGATTCTCCCTTTTAAGCCAAAGAAGGGCTGCATGTTCTTTAGCTTGAGGTAAGCCTTGTATAAGTTGACATTTTACACCATGTAATTCAACGTTAAAGGTATCATATTCATGTAAGTTTTTTCTAAAAACTTCTACAAAACGTACACGACAACCCAGCTCCTCTTGAATCTCTCTTTCAATAGTTTGGGCTAAAGTTTCAGAAGGTTCTACTTTGCCACCAGGAAATTCCCAATAATTGCCTAAACTCATCTGGGTAGAACGTAGGGCACATAAAATTTCCTTTTTTTCATTTTCAATAATAGCTCCTACTACTTGTATGGTTTTTTTCATAAATCTACACCTCAAGATAAGTGTACCATAACTAAAGAGGAGAAATAAAGTAAAAGGTAATAATGAAGAGAAAACTTCCTCTTTTGTAGGGAAGGTAGGAGACTATCCGATTCATATGACGCTGGATTTTGAAAAGGGGTAGGGAAGCTATTCCTATGATCACATAGGAAAGCCTATTCCATTAACAATTAATAAAATGATAAATCAAGACAGTGCCTTTACACTGAATGAAAAAGAGGCCACCCTATATATCTATGCCTATAGTGCTCACACACTTTGTGGTTTTTGGCAGTCCTATAAAGGGGAAAGGGGAGGGGAGCTGTTTAAAGGAGAAGCCTGTTATTGAGCTGCCAACGGCACAAGAGGTAGGCATAGCAGAAAATGAGGAGGAACAGGCTCTTTTAGGTAAAACACCTATTATGAGGAAAAGTGTTTTGGAGGTACTATAGAAAGTGAATAGAAACAGGAATAAGAAAAGGCTCAGCTTGAAAAACAGATTACTTGTAATACTATGTGTTCTAATTGGCCTGACATTAATAAGTGGTTGCAGAAAAAAGAGTGAGAGCAGTCATAGACAAAGCAATGAGCAAGAAGCTTATAAACAAGACGCTATGAGTCAGACTAAAGAAATACAAGAAGAGAAGGGTTCCTATAACACAATAGCAGAGGAAGAAGAGTCTTATAGTCAACAAGAATTTGACGGGGGAGACCTAATCAGCTTACCGGATGAAGAAGACTCATTCATAAAAACAGGGGTTTACAGTTTGGTAGGGAAGGTAGGAGATTATCCTATTCATATGACTCTTGATTTTGACACGGGAGAGGGAAGCTACTCCTATGATCGCGTAGGTCAACCCATTTCTTTAGATATCAATACCTATACGGACCAGAAGAATATGTTTTATCTGGAGGAGGAAGAGGGGAAACTATGCCTTTATGCCTATAGTAAGGATAGCTTCTATGGTGTTTGGTATCCCAAGGAAAAAGAAGAAGACATTAGTTCCTACTTAGAGGTAAATCTTCAAAGAGAAGGGACAAAAGAAGAACTCCCACCAAAAAGTTCGGAAGCAGAAGCCTTTGAAGGAACCTGGTATGGTAAAAACAATAACTATTATGGGTTTTCTAATATATGGGTTTATCCTGTTGGGGATACACTTATTTATTATGGAGGTTTGAGTATTAATGGATTTCATATGGGGAGTTGGGAAGGTTTTGCCATAAAAAATGAGGAATTGGGTAAGAGGGTCTATGAAAGAGTTGAATATGACGAGTACTTTGATCGTACTGTGTATTTTAGATGGTATTTAGAAGGAGACCAATTAATACTAGACGCCAACAGAAGAGATTGGCACTGTGGAATGGGTGTAAGTTTTGATGACTGCTATTTAAGAGAGGAGCCAGTTATTAAAATGCCAACAGCATTAGAGGTAGGAATAGCAGAAAATGAGGAAGAAGAAACACTTTTTAAAAAATTGGTTCAAGAGTATTATAGCCATTTTATTAATCTTACATCCTATGTGGATTATCAAGAAGTGTGGCTGAATGATACAGAAAAAGCATGGGGTGGTGGTTCTTTACTTACAGGATGGTCCAATGCATGCTATTATATGAAAACGAAAGATAAGATGTATGTGGCACTAAAGGATGATAAACTTTATTATTTTACCAATGACTCCCGCTATCAAAGTCAACTACCAAAGGCTATGGCAGAGTGGGCAGCTTCCTATGAAGGAGAAATAGACTATAACTATGTTCCATGATATCTAAAAGTAGTTTGTACACATCTTTTGCAGTTTGCTAGAGGCTATTTTAGAGGGGGGGGTGTAAAAGGTGCACCATGTCCTGGATAGACGGTGGAAATGGGAAGTGTGGCGTTATTAGCCCCCCTTTTAAAGCTTTTAAATGTGCCTGAAGAATTAGGACCAGATGGTGGGGCTTATGTACAGCTGATAACAGCCACCCAGCAAAAAGAAGTTTTAGATATGGCCTCCTTGTATTTACGTGTAGACACTTTATATTATCTAAAAGGTAAAGGAAAAATTAAATGAGCCAGGTATTACAGGCGTTATTGTAACCCATGGGAAAGACTCCTTAGAAGAAACAGCTTACTTCTTAGAGTTGACTATCAATCATATCAAGCCTGTTGTGGTAGCAGGTGCCATGCGCAGTAGTTCAGAGCTAGGCTATGATGGATACAGTAATTTAGTAGCAGCTATTTGTACAGCTATTTTAGAAAAGGCTAAAAACCGTGTACTTTTTCTTGACATAGGACCAATATATTAATTGACATTTTACACATAAATTCGTAAAATGAAAGTAAGCACTTGCATGAGAAAGGGTGATGAAAATGGATGAAACCAGTCAAAAAATTATAGATGCAACCCTGTCATTAATAAGAGATAAAGGCTATGTTGCAACCACAACAAAGGATATAGCCAAATTGGCTGGAGTTAATGAGTGTACTCTGTTCCGTAAATTTAAAAATAAAAAAGATATTGTTATTAGTGGTAT
>JAEYNQ010000056.1 GCA_023412455.1 Bacillota bacterium | reverse complement strand
ATAGCCCCGAAGTAACGACTATCTTTACTTTTCTTTCGGTTATCCCCCATCATAAAATAATATCCCTCTGGAACCTTATAAGGAAAAGTAAGCTTAGAATCTGAAAAAAGGTAGGTACTCTCTTCGGATTCCACATAATGGGCCTCATCTAATACTTGTCCATTAATATAAACTTTTCCACCTTGAATCATAATCACATCTCCAGGAATGGCAACAACCCTTTTAATAAGGTTCTCTCCCTGCCATTTAAAGACAACAATCTCTCCATGTTTTGGATTTCTATAATAATAAGGTATATGATTAACAATCAAATGCGTACCAGGATAGATGGTGGGAATCATTGATCCCGTAGGAACTCTTGTGTGACTGATAATAAAGCAAGATAATAGTAGGGCTGCAAATACTGCTAGTAGAGGTTCCTTTACTCCTTCAATTACTTTTTTAACTGTATACTCTAGGTTTCTCAAATCAGCCACTCATTTCTTTTCTTTATTTATTTTAAACTGCCTATTTGATTTAAAGGATAAATTTTTATCCATCCTTTACCATAAATTTTATCTCGCTTGACTGTGCCAATATAGCGACTGTCTCCACTCTCTGGTCGGTTATCTCCCATCAAAAAATATTCACCTTCTCCTACCTTATAGGGAAAAGTAATCGCCGTGCCATGAGTTGGGTCGGAAATGCCTTCACTGGCTAAATAAGCCGTCTCATCTAATTTTTCATCATTGATATAAACATTCCCTTCTCGAATGTCTACAACATCTCCAGGCTCGCCAATAACACGCTTCACCCAATTTTCATTCCCTTGCTTAAAAACAACTATTTCCCCCCTTACAGGATCACGATAGTAATAAGGTAATAAGTTAACAAGTATATGATCTCCTACATTAATCGTATCCACCATAGAAACAGTTGGAATCTTATTATGACTCATAATAAAAGAGGTGAATAACAAAGCCAGTAAAATGGCTAATACTAATTCCTTAACAAATTCAATACCTTTTTTCGTCTGATTAATATAATGTTCCATCCTTATCCTTCTTTCTATTTAATGGGAGGACCTTCTACAGTAATACGTCCCCATTTTCCTCCTCTAAACTCGTCTATAATAATTTGAGCTGTTCTCAGCTCATCTATTTCACCACCTGCTTTAATAAGTCCTCTTTTTAAAGCAATGGCTTTGAATGATTCATAAGCCTCTTCTTGTAAAGGAACCTGATAACGTTCCTCGATCTTACTTTTAAACTCTTGTGTACCTAATTCTAAAAGGGAGATGGCAAGTTCTCGATTATCTAATATATTATCATTAATAGAACCAATATAGGCTAGGTTCTTAGCAACTTGTTGATCCTCAAACTTTGGCCAAAGTATACCGGGCATATCTAAAAGTTCAAAACCTTTCTTTATCTTAACCCACTGCTTTCCTCTTGTTACACCTGGCTTATCCCCTGTCTTGGCACTCGCTTTGCCTACTAGGGAATTAATAAAAGTAGATTTTCCTACATTAGGAATCCCTACAATCATGGCACGAATAGGACGATAAATACGTCCTCTTGCCTTATCTCTTTCAATTTTTTCGCGCATCATGTCATCTGCTACTTTAATTACATCCTTAATCCCTTTCCCACTGGTTGCAATAATAGGGATTACCTTAATATTTTGACCACTATACCATTTAATCCACTCTTCTGTCAGCTTTTCATCTGCTAAATCCGCTTTGTTTAAAATAATGAGTCGCATTTTATTGGCTGCTAGCTTATCAATATCTGGATTTTTTGTACTATAGGGTGCTCTTGCATCTAATAACTCAATGACAATGTCTACAAGTTTAATGTTTTCTTCAATTAGTCGCTTTGTTTTGGTCATATGACCAGGATACCATTGTATAATCATGCTCTCACCTTTATTATTTCTATTTTATTGTCTTCTTTTTCGTCACAAAGCATAATGCTTCATCTCTATTATATGCATTTCAAGCTGTTCTCACAAGTCAAATGCTCTAAATAAGGTGATAATAAAAAAAGGACTATGAAAGTCCTTTTTTAACTATTTAATAAGTTCTTTTACTTTGGCATTCTTACCTACACGGTGACGTAAGTAGTTAAGTTTTGCACGTCTTACTTTACCTAAACGAACAACTTCAATCTTTTCAATATTAGGTGAGTGAAGAGCCCATGTCTTCTCAACGCCAACACCATAAGACATTCTTCTTACTGTGAATGTTTCACGAACACCACCATTTTGTCTTTTAAGAACAATCCCTTCAAACATTTGGATACGTTCTCTTTGTCCTTCTTTAATTTTAGCATAAACACGTACTGTGTCACCTACATTAAATGAAGGTACTTCTGCTTTAAGTTGTGCATTTTCAATTTCTCTAATAATTGGGTTCATAGTATATTCTCCTTTTTTCTAAGATGTTCTTAACACCCTTGTGACAGCGGACCATCCTTAATAACATTATGCATTATAACATGTCTGACCTTATTTAGCAACTTTTTTTGCATAGTCTTTCAAAAAAGCTTTTTCTTTTTCTGTAAGTATAGCTTTTTTCAGCAAATCAGGTCGTTTATGATAAGTGGCTAAAAGTGATTGTTGGCGACGATAGGCCGCAATCTTTTTATGATCTCCAGATAATAGAATATCTGGCACAGCTTTTCCTCTAAAAACAGCTGGCCGTGTATAATGAGGGTATTCCAGGAGACCTTCACTAAAAGATTCTTCTTCAAAGGACTCTTGTTTTCCTAATACGCCTGGTACTAAACGTACAATGCTATCCACCATGACAAGAGCAGCTAACTCTCCACCTGTTAGAACATAATCTCCAATGGATACTTCATCAGTTACAATTTCGTCTAATACCCTTTGATCCACCCCTTCATAATGCCCACATAAAATAACCACATGCTCTTCCTTTGAAAATTCTTGAGCCAGTTCTTGACTCCATGTTTTTCCCTTAGGGGTAACATAGACTACTCGTGTAGGCTTAGAGGTATTAGAATTTTGGATATGCATAAAGCAATTATAAATAGGTCCAGGCATCATTAACATACCTGCTCCACCACCATAAGGATAATCATCTACCTGTGAATGTTTGTTTCCTGCAAAATCACGAATATCAATAGCTTCTAATTCTACTTCATTATTTTTTTGGGCACGTCCCATAATGCTATAATTTAGCATCGTATCCACGGCCTCTTTAAACAATGTCATAATGGTTATTTTCATAAATCCTCAAGCCCCTTCAATAATTTGACCGTTACTTTTCCACCTTCTAAATCCACTTGTAAAACAACTTGTTTAATGGCTGGTAAAAGTATTTCTTTTTGGTTTTCTGGATGCCTTACCACATAGACATCATTACTTCCTGTATAAATAATATCTTGAATCGTCCCTAAGTAACGTCCTTCGTCTGTATAGACTTCTAAATCATAAAGGTCGCTGATATAATATTCATCCTTTTTGAGTGGCAAGCTATCTTTACGATCTATTTTTAGGGTAGCATTTTTAAATAGCTCCCCCTCATCCATAGTATCTATCCCTTTAAGTTTAAGCAGCACAAAATTTTTATGATAACGTACAGCTTCAATCTCATATTTCTCCATGCTCTTTCTTTCTACAAAGACTTCTTTAAGCTTGCTAAAACGCCTAGGTTCATCTGTCATAGGAACCACTTTGAGTTCACCTTTTATACCATGTGTATTAACAATTTTTCCAATTGTAAACATTGTTTCCATTCTTCATCACCTTTTTATTATGTTAGAGTTATTATACTCTCAAATAAATCATTCTCATTTCTAAAGAATTACCTATTTCATAGTATAAATTCATAAAAGCTAAAATATAGAAGAAAGGTTAGGGAAAATCCCTAACCTATTCAACAATATCCACTACAACCTTTTTATTTGCATCAAGGCTTGCAGCTTTTATAATGGTACGAATAGATTTTGCTATTCGACCTTGCTTACCAATTATTTTACCCATGTCAGATGGGGCTACTTTCAGCTCTAAAATAATTTTATCTTCTTCTTCTCTTTGTGACACAGTAACTTGGTCAGGATGATCTACTAATTCTTTAGCAATTGTTTGTAATAATTTTTCCATAGGATTGCCTCCTTATAGGTAATTACATTTCCATACCAGCTTTTTTAAGTAAGTCTCTAACTGTATCAGTTGGTTGCGCACCATTGTTAAGCCATTTTTGAGTAGCTTCTTTGTTAATGCTTAATTCATTAGGTTCTTGACAAGGATTGAAGTAACCTACTTCTTCAATGAAACGACCGTCTCTTGGAGAACGAGAATCAGCTACAACGATTCTATAGAAAGGCGCTTTCTTTGCACCCATTCTTTTTAAACGAATTTTTACTGCCATGTTTTTCACCTCCTTATAATGATTATGATTTATTTACATAAAAGGAAATTTGAGTTTACCTTTTTTGCCTTTCATAGCGCCTGAAAACTGTTTCATCATGCTTTGCATTTGTTCAAACTGTTTAATAAGGCGATTGACCTCCTGAATATCTCTTCCTGAGCCTTTTGCAATCCGTTTCTTACGCGACATATTGAGAAGACTAGGATTTAAGCGTTCTTCTTTGGTCATGGATAAGATGATAGCCTCTACATAGTTCATCTGTTTATCATCAATCTGAATATCCCCTAATTTAGCGGTATTTAACCCAGGAATCATGCCAATCAGCTGACTAATAGGCCCCATATTTTTTACTTGTTGCATTTGTTCTAAAAAATCTTCAAAGTTAAACTCTGCTTTACGGAACTTCGCTTCGAGTTCTTTAGCCTTTTTCTCATCCATATTTTGTTGTGCTTTTTCAATAAGGGTTAAGACATCCCCCATTCCCAGTATACGGGACGCAATACGCTCTGGGTGGAAAGGTTCTAAGTCAGCTAGCTTCTCACCCATTCCCACATATTTAATGGGTTTATTAGTTACTGCTTTAACAGATAAAGCGGCGCCTCCACGGCTATCACCATCTAATTTGGTCATCACTACGCCATCTAAACCGAGAGCATTATCAAAGGACTCTGCTACATTCACTGCATCTTGACCCGTCATGGCATCTACTACTAATAGAATCTCTTGAGGCTTTAAGGCCCCTTTAATATTCTTTAGCTCATCCATGAGTACTTCATCAATATGCAGTCTACCGGCTGTATCGATAAGCACCACATCAAAATTATTAGCTTTGGCATGCTCCATACCTGCCTTTGCAATCTCAACAGGACTCACCTCTGTTCCCATAGAAAAAACAGGAACATTGACTTGCTTACCTACTTTTGTAAGTTGTTCTATTGCCGCTGGACGATATACGTCACAAGCTATAAGTAGTGGGCGTTTTCCTTGCGATTTAATAAGCGCTGCAAGTTTAGCACTTGTGGTGGTTTTACCTGCACCTTGAAGGCCTACCATCATAATAGTGGTCACACCACGTGTTGCAAAGGCTATTTTGCTTTGGGTCGAGCCCATTAAAGAAATAAGCTCTTCGTTTACAATTTTAATAACTTGCTGTCCTGGAGTTAAACTCTCCATCACTTCTTGTCCAACAGCACGTTCCTCGATGGTTTTTATAAAATTTTTAACAACCTTGAAGTTAACATCTGCCTCTAATAGGGCTAATTTGACTTCTCTTAAGGCTACTTTTAAGTCTTTCTCTGTCAGTTTACCTTTGCCTTTTAGTTGTTTAAAAACATCCTGTAATTTAGTTGATAATTGATCAAAGGGCATCTAAAAGTCCTCCTAAATCTTATTAATAAGTCCGTCTACTAATGCGATAATTTCACTTAAAGACTCTGTATGTTCACCTTGTAACTGGGCATTCATTTCCTCACAGAGATTCTTTATTTTAAGGAAGGTTTGCTGTTCTACTTGATGCCTGGAAAAAAGGCTTAATTTGCTTTCATAGTCCAGTAATTTTTGTTCGGCTTTTTTAATGGTATCAAACACACTTTGCCTGCTAATCTGATGTTGCTCCGAAAGCTCACCTAAGGAGAAATCTTCAAAATAGTACTCTCTTAATAACTCTCTTTGCTTATCTGTTAACAATTCTTGATAGAAGTCAAACAAATAGGTGATGACTACAAACTTTTCCATTTTCTCACCTCAACTACTGTCAGCCTTTTTTGCTTTACACCTAAATTATAAAGAAAACCTTGTTATTTGTCAACTACTATTTTAAAAAACATTTATTGGTTTTCAAAGAGGGCTTTAGCAAAGTCTTGAGGATCAAAGGGCTGTAAATCATCTATCTTTTCGCCTACCCCAATATATTTAACGGGTACTTGTAAGGTCGAATAAATCCCAACAATAGCTCCTCCTTTAGCAGTCCCATCTAACTTCGTCAAAATAATGCCACTAATATCTGCTACCTCTTTAAAAAGTTTCACTTGTTGCCATGCATTTTGTCCTGTTGTGGCATCTAGTACAATAAGAATTTCTTTCTTAGCTTCTGGGTACTCTTTTTCGATAATACGTGAAATCTTTTCAAGTTCTTTCATTAAATTTACTTTATTTTGAAGTCTCCCTGCTGTATCACAAATCAGTACATCACTTTTTCGAGATTTTGCAGCTGCAATGGCATCAAAGACCACCGCTGCTGCATCCGAACCTTCTTCATGCTTAATGAGGGCCACGCCTGCACGGTCCGCCCATATTTGAAGCTGATTAATAGCAGCCGCACGGAATGTATCCGCAGCAGCTAAAAGTACTTTTTTATCCTTTTGTTTTAGTAAATGGGCTAGTTTACCAATGCTTGTTGTCTTTCCTACGCCATTTACACCAATAACAAGGACAACTGTAGGTCCTTCTTGAGCCATAAGGTCCTCTGGTTGGGCCATAATCATTTCTGTTATGATTTGCTGTAAAGCCTCTCTTAAAGCTGTAGGCTCTGTGATTTTGTGGTTTTTCACATAAGCTCTTAAATCCTCCATAATGCGTAAAGTGGTATCTACACCAAAGTCTGCCATGATAAGGGCTTCTTCTAGCTCTTCATAAAGCTCTTCGTCAATATGTTTAAAAGCACCTAATACTTCATCCACACCTTTTAAAAGAGTATCTCTTGTTTTTGTCAAGCCACTAAATAACTTCTTTATAAATCCTTGTTTAGGCATTTTTTGTTTCTCTTCGTCCTCAGGAATCATCCCTTGAGTTACTTCTTGCTCTTGTATACTTGCTTCCTCTTCTTGTTGTTCTTCTTCTAGGGATTGTTCTTGTACCAAAGCCTTACTCTTTTCTTCTTTCTTTTCAAAGCCTTCTTGTTTAACCTCTTCTCCTGTACAGGTAGATTCTTTTGCTTCTTCCTCTGCTTCTTCAACAGCTTGAGGCAACAGGCCTTCACCTTCTGTCATTTCTTCTGAAGGTTCATAAATGCCTTGAGGTTCTTCATTTTTTCTATACTCCTCGGCTTCTTTTTTACCAAATAGCTTTTTAAATAAACTCACACTTTTTCCTCCTAGCTCGTCTTTTTGTTTTCAAGATAATCTTTGGCATCCTCTAATTGAATCGATAAAACGGTGGATACGCCACGTTCTTGCATGGTTACTCCATAAAGAGTATTTGCCCTCTCCATTGTTCCCTTTCTATGGGTAATAACAATGAACTGGGTCTCACGAGAAAGACGACTTAGATAATCTGCAAAACGAATAACATTGGCATCATCTAAAGCCGCTTCAATCTCATCCAAAATACAGAAGGGTGAAGGCTTTAAGGTCAGAATACCAAAAATAAGTGAAATAGCTGTTAGTGTACGTTC
>JAEYNQ010000024.1 GCA_023412455.1 Bacillota bacterium | reverse complement strand
TACACCAAGTTTTAGTGGCTATATAGACTTATTAAATATGATTGATCTAGCAAAAGCGAAACTTATTAATAACATGATTATAGGCAGCAAAATTAAATTAGAAGATGGGCTTAAGTGGGGCATGTATGAAGAACAGCCCTATCCATATTGGTATGGATATATAACCTTTACAGTAAGTTGTAAAGGGCACCCACAAAAAGAAATAGAAAAATTATTATAGGAGGTAGAAAACGTGTACATACATGGAGCATTTGCTGATATTATGGCAACAAAAGATTATATTCCACCAAAGGCCCTAGGTACGTTGCCTGTTTATTTTGGTTCGTTACCTGTGCATCAATTCATGGATTACTCAGACAAGGTAAACACACCAATTTTAGTTAATAGCTTTAAAGAAGCTCAGACAAAAGCAGGGTACATTGATAGTGATTGGGATAAGTTTACACTTTGTGAAGCTATCTATTCACATTTCAAAAACAACATTCAAACCATAGGACCGATTATTTTAATTAATGTTTTAGATCCTAGTATTCACAAAGAAGATGAAGATAGTACAGTAGAAGTTACTCTTAATGATGGTGTAGGCTATATTGAGGGAAAAAATATTATACTTAATACTATTTCAGCAACAGGGAAAACACTAGGCACAGACTTTAGTGCGGAATATGATACTACAGGAAGTAAAGTAGTTATCAAGGCTATTGTATCAAACTTAGGGGATAGTTTATCTGTTTCATATCGTGAAATTGATACAACCCTTATTGATGCAGATACGGTAATAGGTGGAACCACATCAAGTGGAGTTAAATCAGGCGTAGCAGTGCTTGATTTAGTGTATCAGAACTTTAATATGGTACCTACTATCTTAGCAGCACCCTATTGGAGCCAAATTCCTAAGGTAGATACAGCGTTAAAATCAGCTGCTCAAAAAATTAATGGGCATTGGTATGCTTTTGTAAATAGTGATATGGATTGCTCTTCATCAGGAGCACAGACTATTGCAGCAGCTAAGGCAGCTAAAGGAGAGAATGGTTACATTAGTTATTTAGAGTCACCTTGTTGGCCAATGGCTAAGAATGGTGAGGGTAAGATACTACACCTCAGTACTATTAAGACTGTAACTATGCAATGGGTAGACTTTAATAATAACAATGTGCCTTGTGAAACACCTTCAAATAAGGCAATTGATATTAACTGCTTGTGCTTAGCAGATGGCACAAAAATTGAATATGACCAGATACAAGCCAATGAGTTAAATAGCAAAGGTATTTGTACAGCCACCTATTGGGGTGGTAGATGGGTGCTGTGGGGTGGTCACACTGGAGATTATGAATATGGAAAGGACATGGACAAGAGAAATGTCTTTGATTGCTCAGTGCGCATGCTACAGTACATTGCTAATACATTCCAAAGCCGATATGGTATTTTAGTTGATAAGCCTTTTAATCGGGCATTAAAAGATACCATTCTAAATGATATGCAAGAGTGGCTAGATAACCTTATCGCACAGGGGAAGTTGCTTCTTGCAGAGATTGTTTTTGAAGAAAGTAGCAATCCTATATCAGATATGGTAGAAGGTGACTTTGTGTTTGATATAGCAACCACTACGACACCACCAGGCAAATCATTTACAGCTAAAATTACTTATACCTCATCAGGATTAGATTTATTATTTGGAGGTGAAGAATAATGATTATTTCAGGAAGTGTTATTGCTCATAAGTTACTTGCAGATGGGATTGAAATAGATGACCAAGTTTCTTGCCAATTACCTTCTATTGAGAAGGCAACTAATGAATTAAAAGGTGCAGGGATTCTAGGTTCTATTGATATGCCAATGACAGGGCAGATTAACAGTATGGTATTTTCTATTACATCAAGAGGCATTAATGCTAAAGCAGCAAATTTAGCTAAAGAAGGTAGGCAAAATATTGAGATACGCTTCGTAAGAGACGTAACACAAGCAGACGGTACCATCATTCCAGAAGGTTCAAAGGTCTTTATCACTGGTGTGAATAAGAAATATGATCCAGGAAAAGTAGAAGTAGGCGGGAATATGGAAGGTAGCATTGAATTCGAGGTACTACGCTATAGACAGGTTATTGAAGGCGTTGAAACATTACTTATAGATAAGCTTAATTTTATCTATAAAGTGAATGGAGTAGATTACATGCAGAAAGTGAGAGCTTCCCTTTAAGGGTTGCTCTTTTTTAATTATGATTATTCAAAAGCGCAACCCTAAAAAATCAAAAAATAGAGAAATGAAGGTGTTTATCCATATGGAAAATCAGAAATTAGCATTAAGGACCCCAATTATGATTAACGGGGAAGAGGTAAAAGAACTTAAATATGACTTTGAGAGTATGACAGCAAGAGATAAAGCTAATGTAGGGAAAAGGATTAAACAAGATGGTATTCCTGTGTCAGTTGAGGAATTGGACACAGATTATCATATGTATTTGTTTGCGGGGGCTGTAGTGAAAGCTAATCCAGAGATGGATATGTCTGACGTTATGCGATTGTCAGCCAAAGATGTTCAAAAAGGAGCTGCACTTGCAAGAAATTTTTTCTATCTCGATTCGGAAGAATAATAGACGATAAGTATATTCTTGAATGTGCATGCAGGGTAACGATAGCATGTTCCACATCAGCAGAATATTGCTTAGAGAAAATTTCATTAGTTGATTTTATAGAGTTTTATAATGAATTAGCAGAAACCTCAAAGAAAATGAGTGAGGAGGCTAAAAATGGCAAGTAAGAAAGAATTAAGAGCACTTATAACACTTGCTGGGAAAATAGATCCTTCTCTTTCTACAGCACTTATGAAAGCGAGTGGTGAGAGTGCAAAGTTAACCCAAAAGCTTAAGCAAAACAATACAGCATTTAAGCAGGGTAAAGAATCAGGTAGCAAATTTGGAGATATGCTAAAAGCAAGTTTTCTCGGAAACTTAGCATCTAATGCAGTTAGTAAATTAGCAAGTACGATAAAAGATTTAGGCTTAGAAGCACTTAATATGGCAAGTGACTTAACTGAAGTACAAAACGTAGTAGATGTTGCTTTTGGTTCAAATGCGAATCAGATAGACAAATGGTCAAAGGGTGTTCTTAAAAACTATGGAATAACTGAACTACAAGCTAAAAGTTGGGCAGGATCAATGGGTGCCATGCTAAAAAGTAGTGGTTTGGCACAAGATGATGTGCTATCGGTATCTACTAACTTAGCTGGATTAGCAGGGGATTTTGCATCATTTTATAATCTTGACCATGATACAGCGTGGGAAAAAATACGTTCAGGTATTTCAGGGGAGACAGAACCACTAAAACAGCTCGGTATAAATATGTCAGTTGCGAACCTTGAGCAATTTGCAATGAATAAAGGAATTAATAAAGCTTTTAAAGATATGACACAAGCAGAGCAGACACTACTTAGGTATAATTACCTAGTGGAGAACTCAAATGATGCCCAAGGAGACTATTCAAGAACACTAGAAACATCATGGGAAAACCAAAAACGGCTATTAAAAAATAGCATTATGAGTAAAGCATCAAGTGCCCTTTCTAAATTTATACCACTATTAACCAAACTTACTTCAAAAGTAAATAAATTTGTAGATGGAATTGATGTAGATAAATTATTTGACAAGGTAAATGATGCGATAGGATATATACAAAAAGGCGTGCAATTTGTACAGACCATATTAACTCAAGCAAAACCATATATCAAAGAGTTATTTGAATATGGTAAAGGTTTAATTGAAAAATATGCTCCATATATAGTAAGAATAGGTGAGAGCTTTGGTAAACTAGTACAAGTAATGATTTCGACAATCATTCCAATACTAGGGAATGTATGGACAGTACTAGAACCTATAGTATTTAAGTTAATAGAAATGTTTACTCCTGTTTTTGAAAAGCTAGTACACTTAATTGAAGTTATATCACCAGCTATTATTTTTCTATCATCAGTTATTACTACCTTTTTAGGCAATGCATTTACTACCTTAGAGCCTGTCATAAATGGTTTTATACAAAATTTTGAAGGTATTATTGATTTTCTAACAGGTGTTTTTACAGGTGATTTGGAATTAGCATGGAATGGTATCTTAGGCATATTTTCAGGGGCTGTGAATGCTATTCAAGAACTCATAAAATTACCAATTAACCTTACAATAGATGGTATTAATACACTTTTAGGTGGCATAAATAATTTATCTATACCAGAATGGGTACCAATCGTAGGTGGAAGGGTTGTAAACATTCCACTTATACCTAAGTTTGCTTTAGGTGGCATTGCTACACAGGCATCAATATTCGGTGAAGCAGGTCCAGAGATGGCTATTCCTCTTAAACGAACATCTAGAAGCCTAGGATTACTTCAGCAAACGGCTCAAATACTTGGAGTTGGTGGAAGCACTAAAGGCAATACGATTATTATTAATATTAATGGTGGAGACCTAGCAGAAGTAAAGCGAGTAATTAAAGAAGTACTTGAAGACACCTATGAAGATGAAGGGAGGGTAAGCTTTGCATAGTGAATACTATTTATATACAACAGCACAAGGTGATACATTCGATATTATGGCATTAATGGCCTATAATGATGAGTTTAAGGCACATATCATCATGCAAGCAAACCCTCAATTTGTTAATCAAATTACATTTGAAAGTGGAATAGAAATAAAAATTCCTATTTTAGAAGATGCTGCTGAGGAAACTCTTCCTCCATGGAAGAGGTGAGAATATGGAGTTTTTTTATGAAGGTAAAGACATTTCAAATGATGTTAGTATAAGAACAGCTGAGTTAACAGATACCAGTGGAGAAAGGCTAGATAGCGTAACACTTGAAATAAACAATCCTATTAATGAGTGGAGTAAGTGGCACCCTAATAAGTACGATACTATGTACGTAAAAGAGGGTGCCTTTTCAAGTGGGAAAATGATTGTAGATACAATCAAACAAAGAGATGGTTATATCATTCTCAAAGGACTTCCTATTAAAAAAATATCAAAAGAAAAGCATACTAAATCATGGGAAGATGTCACGCTTATGGAGTTACTTAGCGAATTTTCTTCAAAGTATGGGCTTTCATTAAAAACGTATGGTGTACAGAACTTTACATATAAAAGAGTTAATCAAATTAATGTACCTGATTTTGTTTTTTTGAATGAAAGATGTGCGATAGAAGGGTATGTTTTAAAAATATCTGATGGAGCTCTTATTATTTTTGATGAAAAAGTAATGGAGAGTAGCACAGGAATCATAATAGATTCTAATCAAATAGTAGGTAACTTTAAGTATAGTGAAAATGAAGTTTATGGATCAGTTAAAGTAAAGTATGGAAGTATTGAGGGAATATACAAAGCTATAGAAGGACCAGAACTTGTTGTAGACCATATAGAAGTAAATAGCATTGGTGAAGCTCAAAGATTTGCGAAAAACATACTAAGGAATACTAATAAGTATGAGAATACGATTTCCTTTGACACAAAATTAAATACTCATGTTGCAGCAGGAAGCACAATAACAGTAAATGGTTTAGGTATGGGAGATAGTAAGTATTATGTTTATACAGCTATCTATCAGTTTGAAAAGGATATAACAAGGTTTTGTGTAAGACAAATACCAAGTTGGTGATGAAATGATATTACAAGGTATAGTGTCAAATATTAAAGAAGATAGTTATAAGGTCTTTATAAAAGAGAAAAACTTTCTTAGTAATTGGCTTCAAAAGTGCCTAGATGTTAGGGATATCTCTATAGGGGATATAGTTGTTGTTGCTTTTTATGATGCTACTTTATCTCAAGGAGTAGTCATTGGAGTCTTAGAAACGACTGGAGGAGATTAAGATGTACATAGCAACATTTGGTCCTAAAGGTTTTATGGTAAGTGCTGAAAAACTTATTACTTTTAGAGACTTACAACTATCATCAACTTTGGAAACTGAGAAACAGGATAATACAGGTAAAAAGCAGAGTACGTATATTAAAAACCAAGGACTTAGTACATTAAGTTTCAAGGTAAAAGTTGATAGCACATTAGGTGCATCTCCAAGTGATCAAGTTGAGGCATGGATGCAAGTATTAGCAGAAGGAAAACCTTATCCATTCATTTTGGATGGTAAACCCCTACTTAAAACAAAGTTTTTATTAGTGGATGTAAGCATTGGTGATACTGTTATGGATAATAGAGGTAAATTATTATCAGTAGATATAAGCTTGAAATTTGATGAATTTGTGCAGGAAGGTAAGGCACAAAATAGTCAAGCAAGTTCTAAGGGGACCAAGAGTTCAAATTATTCTACAGAATCTGTATATGATGCATTAAAACCAGCTCAAAAATCCGAATTAAAAGTAACTACTCAAGAGCAAGCTATGAGGTTAGTAGGAAAGTAGGTGCATAAGTGGTAGTTGAAATAGACACGTCAAAAGAATATACATTAGATTGGCAAGCAAAAGGTATAGATAGGATTGTTCAAAATGTAAGGAATCTAATTAGTACTTTTAGATATGAAGTAGGCTATGATAGGACAAAGGGATTGGACCCAACGCTTATTGAAAAACCATATGATGATGCTGTAGCCTTGTTTATATCAGAGGTGTATAGATTAGTAGATACTTACGAACCTAATGCTACAGTTGAAAGTGTTACACCTATAGGAGTAGATGAAGAGGGAAATATCAATTTTAAGGTGGTGATTAACATTTGAGTATAGAATTTATTGAGGTAGACGCTAAAAGAATTTATGATGAAATGATTATTGCCTTTCAAAATGCATTAGGAGAAATACTCTATCCTGGTGATGAAAGAAGGATATTTTTGGAGCAGGAGGCGCAGCTTATTGTAGCCCTTTATAATGCTATTAATGAGAGTGCAAAACAAAATCTTTTAAGATATGCTACAGGCCTAGTGCTAGATGCAATAGGTGAGTCAAAAGGGGTTATACGCTTAGATGCTCAAAAAGCAGTTTGTACGGTAAGATTTACTCTCTCATCAGCACAGGTTGAGAATGTAGTTATCCCACAAGGAACACGTGTTACACCTGATGGTGTTTTTTTCTTTACTACAATTGAAGAAAAAACAATACCTTCTGGTGTTTTATATGCGGATATATCAACAGAAGCAACAGTTGCAGGAGCAGATCACAACGGTTTTACTTCTGGACAAGTTAAAACTTTAGTTGATATTATTCCGTTTATAGGAAGTGTATCTAATACGGATACAAGTAGCGCAGGTGCAGATATTGAAGCGGATGACGATGGTGAGAACGTATGGAGTGGCTATAGAGAAAGGATAAGACTTGCTAACTCAAGAATTAGTACAGCAGGGCATGAGTTAGGCTATGTATATTATGCAAAGTCAGCGGATGCGAATATAGAGGATGTTGTAGTGACTTCACCTGAAGCAGGAGAAGTGCTTATAACAGTGCTCATGAAAGATGCACAGATGCCTTCACAATCTATTTTGGATAAGGTATTAGCATGCTGTAATGCTAAAAATGTAAGGCCTATGACGGATACAGTTACAGCAGCGGCTCCCACAGGAATTTCTTATAACATTACACTTACATACTACATTAGTGAGGAGAATGAAACAGGCGAAACAGCTATCAAAACAGCAGTTATGGCATCCATAGAAGCATATAAAAACTGGCAAGATAAAAAAATAGGTAGGGCTATTAATCCTGATAAGCTAAGGCAACTTATTTTAAACGCCGGAGCATGCAGAGTTACTTTAACAGCACCTACCTATACAGAGATAACAGCTATTCAAATCGCTCAAGTAGGAACGACTACGGTTACATATGGTGGATTGGAGTGAGAAGATGAAGCTTAATGCAATTAACTTAATAGAGTTGCAGACACAAAATATGAAAAGTGATAAGACAACTATTGCCATGTGTGCAGCTATTACACCAGAACTAAATGCAATAGACGTTTCTAAATGCCTAATAGAGCAAAATATTGATACCATGTCTGGTGTAATGCTCGATGAAATAGCCACAGAAAAAAACATCTTTTGGTATGATTCAAATGCAGATTTAGATGTTAAAAGAAACCTTATAAAAAATGCAGATAAAGTATTTCGGTATCTAGGGACACCTTATGCCATAGAACAGGTTATAATGGATTACTTTGGCGATGGAACCATAGAAGAATGGTATGAATATGATGGAGATCCTTTTTACTTTAGAGTATTAACATCAAATATAGCTGTAACAGGAACTAAGGCAGAGCAATTTAATGCAGCAGTTAACAAGGTTAAAAGATTAAGTACTAGGCTAGAAGAAGTCATTGTAAACATGGTAGCTAATCTTGATGTCAAGTATGGCTTTGCATTACATACAGGGGATAGTATTAAATTAAGGCAGGAGGCATGATGATATGAGCTTTGGAAGTATTATATTTACCGATAAGGGTAGGATACTACAAGCAAAGGCACAGACTGGTAAGCAATTGAATTTTACAAAGATACAAATAGGAGATGGGGAATTAGGTGGTAGGAGCATCCAGGAACTTACAGCCTTAATTAGTGCAAAAAAGAATATAACTATATCAACACTTAAAACAAGTAATGGTGAAGCAACAATAGGTGGTGTACTAAACAACAGCGATATAACAACAGGCTTTTACTGGAGAGAAGTTGGCCTTTTTGCTATAGATCCAGATACGAGTGTAGAAACATTATATTGTTATGGCAATGCTGGAGCACTAGCAGAGTATATACCAGCAGGAGGAGGAAGTGAGATACTTGAAAAAAGACTAGATATTGTTGCTATAGTTGGTAATGCAGCAAATGTGAGTGCAACAATCAGTGAAAGCCTTGTATATGCCACTCCTGAGGACATAGAAAACCATAATGAGGACACGAATGCACATGAGGATATACGTAATAAAATAAGTGATTGTTTAGAGAAGATAGGCCCATTAACAGGATTAATGACTAGTGTTAAGACAAGTATAGTAGCTGCCATTAATTCTTTATGTACATTGGCAAGTACAACCGTAAACGGTCTTATGAGCAAAGAAGATAAGACTAAATTAAATGGTATACAAGATGGAGCTACAAAGTACGTTCATCCTGGTAGTGGCACCAATCCCCATGGAACAACTAAAGCTGATGTTGGCCTTGGCAGTGTGCTTAACTATGGCATAGCAACAACAGTTGAAGCTCAAGTAGCGATAAGCAATGAAAAGTATATGACTCCAGCATTAGTTAAGGTTTTGTTACAGTATCAAGTACAGAATGGAGGGGTGAGTATGATTAAAAGCGTTCAAAGGGGGCAGATTATTTCTGCTTTTGATGGGGATGTAACAATATCACCAGTAAACATAAATAAATCTTTTATAGTACTATCCAACTATGGGGCTAGTTCATCAGCTGGGTCGGCTTTATGTTACTTGGTTCCCCCATCCTCCGGGGTAACTACTACCACTATGAAGGCAAAAGTCGATGCGGTAGCCTCAAGGGAACTGTATTGGCAAATAGTAGAATTTTATTAATCAAAAGAAGGGTAGAGGTGAAGAATTATGTTTTGTTATGCCCAATTAGATGATAATGGATATTGTATAGTAATATCACAACTTAGTGGTGAAGTATCCAGCCCCAATCTAGTTCCAATACCTCAATATGACACTGGATATATGGGGAAAAAATATGATAGAACAGAGTGTAAATGGACTGATGAGTATATGCCTATTGTTCCTGATGATTCCATAATTAGGGAAATTAATCAAATGCAAGCTGGCATGGCTC
>JAEYNQ010000309.1 GCA_023412455.1 Bacillota bacterium | reverse complement strand
AGTAAGAGAAAATGGAAGGAGGAAATGGGATTTGAAGAAAAAGTTTAAGGGTACCTATTTGTACCTTATTATTGTTGGGTTATTGTTCGTAGCAGTATTTTATGGGACCAGTAGAGACACCTCGGAGGCAAGTACATCCCTATCATATAGTCAAGTATTTGATGCCATTAAAAACAAGCAAATTGAAAAAATTACTGTAGATATATCAGAAGGTTATGCAAAGGTTGTTAGTAAGTCAGGACAAGTGAGCAATGTTTCTGTAATACCTGTTGTATTTCTCAGCGAATACCGGAACTTACCTGATGATGTAAGGGCAAGTTTTATATTAGAAACTAAGCAAACACAACCAAGTTTATTCTTACCTATTATGCAAATTGTGCTTATAGTGGGTATGTTTATTTTTATCATGGTCTTCTTTGTACAACAAATGCAAGGCGGTGGTGGCGGTGGCGGTGGCCGCATTATGTCCTTTGGCAAAAGTAAGGCCAAGATGACCATCGATGAAAAAGGCAATATTACCTTTAAAGATGTAGCTGGTTTGGATGAGGAAAAGGAAGAAGTGGCAGAAATTGTAGACTTCCTTAAAAATCAAAGTCGCTATATTCAAGTAGGAGCTAAAATACCAAAGGGTGTTCTTTTAGTAGGACCTCCTGGAACAGGTAAAACCTTACTGGCTAAAGCTGTAGCCGGCGAAGCAGGTGTACCATTCTTTAGTATTTCTGGTTCGGACTTTGTAGAAATGTTTGTAGGTGTAGGTGCTTCTCGTGTAAGAGATTTATTCGAGCAAGCTAAGAAAAATGCACCTTGTATCGTCTTTATTGATGAAATTGATGCGGTTGGACGTAAGCGTGGTGCAGGTCTTGGTGGTGGCCATGATGAAAGAGAACAGACACTGAACCAACTTCTTGTAGAGATGGATGGTTTTGGGGCCAATGAAGGAGTTATCGTATTAGCAGCTACCAACCGTGCAGATGTTTTAGACCCGGCTCTATTAAGACCAGGTCGGTTTGATAGACAGATTGTAGTGGGTAGACCAGACATAAAAGGACGTTCAGCCATTCTTAAGGTCCATGCAAAAGGTAAGCCACTTCAAGAAGATGTGGACATTGAAACCATTGCAAGAACAACATCTGGTTTTACAGGAGCTGATTTAGCCAACCTCATGAATGAAGCAGCCCTTCTTACAGCAAGGCACAATAAACGTGCTATAGATATGGAAGAAGTACAAAAAGCTTTTATTAAGATTACAGTAGGAACAGAGAAAAAGAGCCATATTATTACAGAAAAAGAAAAACGTATTACAGCTTACCATGAGGTAGGTCATGCTTTAATCCATGAAGTATTAGATGCACTCGATCCTGTCCATAGCATTTCAATTATCCCTACAGGTTTCGCAGGTGGGTATACGATGCCTATTCCTAAAGAAGATAGAATGTACTTGACCAAAACAAAGATGATTCAAGAAATCGTTTCCTTATTAGGTGGTCGTGCAGCAGAAGAGATTGTATTAGGTGATATTACAACAGGTGCATCCAATGACATTGAAAGAGCCACTCATATTGCTAGGGATATGATTACTAAGTATGGTATGAGTGAACTAGGACCTATTAAATTTGGGGATGAACAAGAAGAACCTTTCCTTGGTAGAGATTTCAACCATATGCGTAACTATAGTGAAGCCTTGGCGACAGAAATTGATAAGCAAATCGGCGAACTTATTCACGATTGCTACTTAAAGGCAAAGGATACTCTTGAAAAACACATGGATATTCTTCATAAAGCTGCAGAAGTATTGATGAAGAAAGAAAAGCTTACAGGTAAAGAGTTTAGAAAACTCATGCGTGGCGAGGAAATTGATGTAGAGCATCTAGAAGAATTTAATCTATTTGAGTTTGAAGACATAAAAGCATCAAGTGACGAGCAAGGTGAGGAATAAGTTACAGAGAAGATTATTGAGGAGACCCTTCTTCAATGACAGACTTGGAAGAAGAATAGAAAAAGCTATAAAAGGCCGGAGTAATCCTTCGGCTTTTCTTTTTTGAAAAGGAGGTGGCGTAGTTGGTAAATGAAGTATTAAGATTATTAAAAAACACAGAAGGCTATTTATCAGGGGAGGAAATGAGTAAAGAACTAGGAGTAACACGAGCTAGTATATGGAAAGCTATTAATAAGCTTAAAGAACAAGGTTATGCCATTGAGTCCAGTACAAGAAGGGGATATCGGATCAAAAAGGTTCCTGATATTTTAACACAATCTGAAATATTAGAAGGACTGAATACTGAAATAATAGGAAGAACAGTTATTAGTTATGAGGAATTAGGTTCTACGAATGACGAGGCGAAACATTTAGCGCGAAAGGGTGCAACTGAAGGAACGTTAATTATTTCAGAAAAGCAGAACAGTGGAAAAGGGAGACTGGGAAGAACTTGGAGTGCACCAGCAGGAACAGGTATATGGATGTCTCTTGTATTAAGACCACCTATTTTGCCCATACAAGCAAGTACTTTAACTCTTATAGCGGGCTTAAGTATATGTGAAGCCCTTGAGAGAGAGACAGGTTTAGAGAGCAGGATTAAGTGGCCAAATGATGTGGTGATAAATGGTAAAAAGGTTTGTGGTATTTTGACAGAAATGAGTGCAGAGTTAGAGCAAGTTAAATACATTGTTTTGGGGATAGGTATTAATGTGAATACAGAAAGCCTGCCTGAAGATTTAACCCACGCCACTTCTCTTTATCTAGAAGGGAAAAAGAGATATCTGCGTAAAAATATTCTTAAACAGGTGTTAGAACAGTTTGAAAGGGATTATTACATTTACTTAAGAAGCCCTAGCCTTAAGTGTTTTTTAGAACGCTATGAAAGAAAATGTATTACTTTAAATAAACAAGTCAAGGTCTTAACACCCACTGAGAACTACACCGCTTATGCTCAGGCTATTACAGAAGATGGGAGTCTTAAGGTGGTTACCCAAGAAGGAGAAGAAAAAGTAGTTTTTGCAGGAGAGGTATCTGTAAGGGGCATATATGGTTACACTGACTAAAAGGTAAAGGAGGAATAATGATATGGAAAAAAGAATACTTATTTCTGTATCACCTTATGTACAGAAATATTATTTTAATGAGGAATTCAAAGGTCTACCAGAAGATATTAAAGATGAAGTAAGAGCCAAGCTGGCTGTTATTGCAGAAAAAGTTAATTGTATTATGACACTGGGCTTTTATGAAGATGGAGAAATCTTTATTGAGGAACGCTATGAAGACCCTATGAGTTATGATGATATTGGAGCAGGTTTAGAAGTAAAGAAGTTACAACAAGAAGAAAAAGAGATGTTTCGCTCACTTAAACTATGGTATATGATTTATGCCACAGAAAATGGGAAGATTGTAAGAGAGGTTTTATTGCTTCAAAATACTAAAAAATCTAAGGAAGAAATAATCACCCATATTATAGGAAAATATGGAGATGGTGCAGGTGCATTTGCTAGAGAACTATTGGAAGAATAATTGTTTGACTTGAAAAAGTAAAAGGTATCCCTTATAATTAAAACGCTATTAGAATAGTAGTAGTTTATTTTCAATATTAAAGACAACAGACACTTTTTGTGTCTGTTTTTTGAGATATAGAAGAGAGATACGGCGTAAAGGTGAAAGAAGG
>JAEYNQ010000289.1 GCA_023412455.1 Bacillota bacterium | reverse complement strand
GTCCTTTATTTTTTGTTATTATAACCTGCATATATTGGACTACTTACCCATATATATGTAATAGGACATCTTATTAAAAGGAGGGTAAATATGTCTAGTCCTAAATTTATGGTGTTTAAGTTAAAAGATCTTCGTATTCCTTTTATCATCTTATTAGTTGCCATTGCACTTTTAGTTTTCTTTCTTATAAGAAACAAAGGTGCTACGCAAACCTTTGCTCCATCTGATACTTATCAAGATGGTCGGTACATAGCAGGCATTCAGCTATCTGATGCTGAAATGGACTTAGTAGTAGAAATCAAGAACAGTGTCATTACTTCTGTAGCTTTAGAAGGTTTAGATGAGAGTTCATCTATTCTTTATACAGAACTGGTTAAGGGCATTGATGAGGTCAACGCCTTTGTGACAGCCACTCAATCTTTAGAATTTCCAACTAACGCCCAAATCTCACCTGCAACCAATATGCTTATGGATGCTGTCAAAGTGGCACTTGCTGATGATAAAAACACCCAGATTACCTCTACTTATGAAAGTTTAACACTACCTGTTACTGAAGAAGCACTTAATGTTCCTATGGATCCCTTAAATCCTGATTCAGAAAGTGAAAATAACCTTTCCGCTAATGTACCTGTTGAACCAGAAAATCAACAAGCCGCAGATTCTGACGTGCATACCTCTATTATGGAAGAACAAGTTATCGAACAATAATAAAAAGACCTGTTATGAAAAAAGTTAGGTTATCCCCCTGGATACATGCTCTTTTTATAATAGGTCTTATTTTTACAGACTTCTTTCTAACTATTTGTGGTATAATAAACATAATTTACTATTAGTGTTTTATGAGGTGTATGTATGTTAACGGATTGGATTTTAAAAAAAGTATTCAAGGGCTCTGTAGACTATACAAAAGCAGAAACCCGTAGTCAAATCGGCTATTTATCTGGCTTAGTTGGTATTTTCGTTAATACCTTTCTTTTTGTGCTCAAGCTTGTAATAGGCTTACTATCTTCTTCTGTTGCTATTCTTGCTGATGCTTTTAACAATTTATCAGATGCAGCTTCTTCTATCATTACTATCATTGGCTTTAAGTTATCCACTAAACCAGCTGATAGGGAACATCCTTACGGCCATGGGCGAATTGAATATATCTCTGCACTTGTTATAGCTTCTTTGGTATTGGTTGTGGGCTTTCAATTCATAAAAACTTCTATTACTCGCATTTTTCATGGAGAGCCTGTTGTCTTCAGCCTAGTACCTTTCTGCCTCCTTTTTGTTTCTATCTTCTTTAAATGGTGGCTCAGTCATTTTAATAAGCTATTGGGCAATAAAATTAACTCTCAATCCTTAAAGGCAACAGCCACTGATTCAATGGGAGATGTCTTTACTACTTCCGTTGTTGTTCTCTCCTTCTTAGCCTCTCGTTTTACAACTTTTCCTATTGATGGCTATGTAGGTGCATTTGTAGCTCTAGTTATTATCTATGCTGGTTTTAACCTTATTAAAGAAACCCTTAACCCCCTCATTGGCGAAGCTCCTGATGAAGAATTGGTTCAAGCCCTAACAGAAGGTGTTCTTTCCTATGATTATATTTCTGGTGTACATGATCTCATTGTCCATAATTATGGCCCTGGTCGTATCATGGCTTCTCTTCACGCAGAAATCCCAGCAGATCTTCCTATTATGACTATCCATGATATCATTGATACAGCAGAAAGAGAACTTAGCAAGGCCCTTCACTTACATTTAGTCATCCACATGGACCCTATTTGTGTGGCCTCTGAAGAAGTGGCTAAGGTACGTAGTGAAGTAGATAAAATCATTAAATATAACCCTCTTATCCAATCGATGCATGATTTTCGCTTTGTGGGACAAGGTGAAAAGAAAAACCTAATTTTTGATATTGTGGTAGATGCTTATCATTTGGATAAGGTGATGTGTGAAGAAGAACTAAAAAAAAGCATTATAGATTCTGTTCAGGAACAACATCCCGACTATAACTGCATTATTACCATTGATAAATGCTATCTTCATAGCCCTAAATAATGGAAAAAAGGTGGACGCTAGTCCACCTTTTTTGTGTCGCAAATTATCTAAACATAATATATTTTAGGATATTTATATATTATTTAGGATTCTAATCTTATGTCATTCGTGGTAAACTGCCTAAAAAGGGTAGGGGGGACTCAATAATGACTATTAAATTCTTTAAAAAACCTTTCGTTTTTCCCATTCGGTTTAAAATTATTCTTATTGGTATGCTTTCTGCTATGCTTCCTCTTTTTATTGTTACCACTGTTTTTTCTTCTATTTCCAAAAAAGCCCTCTATCATACCAGTACCCAATTAACTACTGAAATTGTAGCGCAAACATCTATCAATCTTAATAGTTTTATCACAGATGCCCAGAACGCTCTCTATAATTTAGGTATTGTAGATATTTCTCAAGGAGGACTTTTAACCAAGTATTATTCTCGTAATTCTCAAGACCAATTAATAGCCATAGATACTATTCAAAAAGAAGCTGCTTATCTTTGTAACTTAAATCACTCCATTAATGACGTCTTTGTAGTCTTTGATGATCAGCGTATTATTGGCAATACACAAAAGTTAGACAAAGAGGCCTTACTTTCTCTCAAGGATACTGTGTCTACTAGCTCCTTCACCTGGGTTACAGCAACTCTTAATGAAATACCTCTTGTTTTTCTTATTAAAAGGCTTGATGCACCTGCTGGTATGGGTTCTTGTACCCTTATGGCTACAGTCAACTTAAAAAATATGTTAAGTAGTTTAGAAAATATCCATTTACTAGAAAACTCTCAATTTCTCATTACCACCGAAAAAGGTATTCCTCTTTCTCTTACTCCATTAAGTGAAGATGAATCCTTCCCTACTTTTTGGGAAACTTTAGATAAGGATTTAGACTTTCAAACCTTTACACTTCAGAATACACTTTTTACGTGTACTAAGCTTATTAATGGATGGTTCGCTATCACCCAAACACCTGAGAGTTCTCTTACTAATCAGCTTCGCAGTGCTTCTATTATTACTTGGATTGTCATACTTCTAACCCTTATTATTGTAGCTATCTTAGGTACATTAGCAGGTCATACCATTTCTTCACCGATTAGAAAACTTATGAAGCTTATGCAACAAGCTGAACAAGGCGACTTGTCTATTCGTATCCCACCTAAGGGAAATGACGAAGTAACCGACCTCTGTAAAAGCTTTAATAACATGATGAGCAATATGTCTAAGCTTATTTTACAAACAAAAGAAGTGGTTAATTACACCCTTCAAGTCGCTCAAACCCTCAATCAATCTACTGATCACTCCCTTACTACCTTTGAACAATTTGCTACTTCTCTTACTCACATTGCAGAAGGTACTACGCTTCAAGCAACGGATGCTCAACTAGGGTCAGAAACTGTGTCCCATTTAGCTTCTCGTATTCAAAAAGTAAGGTTAGCTACTGAAACCATTTGTCATACCAATTCTTCTGCCCAAGACAAAATTCATACCACCAGTGATGCTATTGACGTTTTAAATCTCACCATGACTTCTTCTCTTAATACCTTTAATGAAATCCAACAAAGCATTAAAGAATTAAATGACTTAACTGGGACCATTGATACCATTATGAAACTAGTGGATACCATTAGTGAACAAACGAACCTTTTGGCTCTTAATGCCAGTATTGAAGCAGCAAGGGCAGGTGAAGCTGGTAAAGGCTTTGCTGTTGTGGCTACAGAAGTACGTTCTCTAGCTGAACAATCTAAAAACTCTACCTTAGATGTTCGCCGTACCCTAAAAACAATTGAAGCTAAAACCTATGCCACCATCCTCCTTGCAGAAAAATCTCATGATATCTTTACTCAGCAAGAAGCAGCTGTATCCAAAACCTCACTTACCTTTTCAAATATTGTCCATATGCTAAGGCAAATGGATCAAGAACTTTCTCAAATTAGACAAGAGGTTGAAGAAATGTTCTCACTGAAAGAAACAACTGTGACAAAGATTTCTCAAATCGCCACAGTGGCTCAAGATTCTGCTGCTACTACACAGGAAGTAAGTGCCTTAAGTGAAGAGCAAGAAAATGTTATGAAGGAGCTTTCTAACCTTTCTAACCAACTTACCATCGCTGTTACACAGCTTAATACATCTATTGAATGTTTTAAAATTAATTAACCAAGGAGTTGGGCAGATGGCTATACTACTTTTTTCTTCAAAATATCTGTTAGTGCACTCCCACTACTGGTGTGGGAACGTATAACCTCTGCCTGACTTTTACTGGCTTCTGCCACCGCATACCTTACCATTTTATGTGAAACAGTATTAGTAAATAAAATGATTAAATCAGGCTTGCCTATTTGTTCTCTTAACCGAGTAGTCATCTGTGTAAATATTTTTGCTTTACATTTATGTGCCTTACATATTTTTTTATATTCACAGACCATGCGATCATGGCCTCCAATAATTACCACACTCATCTTAACCTTCTCCTCCCAAGCAATTAGCCAACTTTTCTCCTAATAGGCTAATTGCTTTATTTCGTTAGATTCTCTCTCTTGTATAATTTCTTTTAAATGTATTCCTTCTGTTACAAGCTCTATGAGTAATGCTTTTGCGTAGTCATATTTTTTAAATAAGATTAAACTTTCATTCAAATCATAGTACACCTTCCAATAGCCTGTATATAAATAATTCTTTCCTTCATTACTAATAAAGGCCAAAACATCATCTACTGGATAACCTAAAAACAAACCTATTTCATGAGGAAAGCTCCCCTGTTTTCTCATATAGTGGGTATAGTTTATTGTAAGCTTCCCTAGGTTTTCTTCCACATCCTTAAAGTCATACCCCATTTCTTGAAGTGCTTTTCTTACCTTTTTATCCCTTATATACCTTTCCAGTTCCTCCTTTCGGTAAAGTAAAAAAACCACTCTTTTCTCATCCTTATAGATTTCATAAGTAGCTATTTTACTGTGTGCAAACAACTCCTGTACAGCGTCTTCACAACCAACAGGTCCAATATATAGATTTGACATCTTAATCCCAAGAAGGAGAGGGCTACACTGAGCAACTAACTGCAAATGAAAGCCTTTTGGTGGTGTGATTTCCATCGTTCTCATTGGTTTTTTGTTCATACTTATCCTTCTCCACCTTTTTATTTTAATTTTTGCATTATAACTTTTTACTATTCATCTTATGTTTTAAGTTAGTTTAAGCTAACCACTATTGAACAAAAGTGTCCATAGGACACGTATTGGTTCGCGAAGTAGTGAAAGTGTAGAATACGGACTTTCCTACAAGATAAAAAAAGAGTGATTCCTCTTTTTATTAGTTAGTATACACTAACTTCTTTCATCTAGCAAGTAGTAATTGATAATGTTTCTCATTTTTATTTTCTTCTTCCATTTTCTAAACCAAACAAGTCCTCTTAGGTATTGAATCACCACCGTTCATGAAATAGCCCCCTTCATCTAAAGCATCTAGGCTATTTTAGATGAAGAGGGCTCTATTTTATGATTTCTTAATGCATACTGGAATACCACTTACAACCAAGTAAACCTCTTGGGCACTTTTTGCAAACTGTTGATTGATTCGCCCAATTATATCCGTATAAATACGAGTGAGACGATTATCTGCTACAGGACTTAGTCCTATTTCATTGGTTACTGCCACAAAGTATAAGGAAGTTCCTTCTACTGCCTCCAACAAACGAGCTACCTGTTGTTTAATTTTGCTTTCTAAAGCATCTATTACCTCTTGGGAGCAAGTGTCGTAGTCTATGTTCTCTTTGAACATAAGGTTATTGACCATAAGTGTGACACAATCTAGTAGCACTGTTTGATGTGCCTTAGCAATATCCTCTATCTCCTTATAAACATCCTCATAGATTTCATAAGTTTTCCACTCTGAAGGGCGGCTTTGCTGATGTTTCTTGACTCTTTCTTTAAAGTCTTCATCAAAGGGAACACTGGTGGCAATGTAAGCTGTACGATTATTTTGGGCCCTACAGAGTTCCTCTGCATAAGTACTTTTACCAGAACGTGCGCCTCCTGTTACAAGTATTAGTCTACTCATTTTTTGTCACCTCTTCCTTTAACACCTTTATCAGTCTAGTGTTTTCTTCTGGTCGCTTAATGGCTACTCGAATAAACTGAGGTCCCAATCCTTTAAAATTTCCTGCATCCCGTATAAGGAGATTATACTTTTTTAAGAGTCTTTCCTTTAACTGCCCACCAGTCCCCTCCTCTAATTCCAATAAAATAAAATTAGTAGCTGTAGGATAAACCTTTAAGCCTCTTATTTTTTCTAGGGCCTTTATTACCCTTTCTCGTTCTTCTACATAATAAGCCTTACTTCTTTGGCAATAATCTCTTTGTTTAAAGATAACGAGGGCCAGTGCTTCAGCAAAGCTGTTAATACTCCAAGGCTCCTTATAAGTGTACATTTTTTCGAGAAGAGCTTTATTACTGGTTAAGGCATAGCCTAAGCGCAGGCCTGGAAGGCCAAAAAACTTAGTAGCTGCCTTAATAATCACTAAGTTGGGTGAATGAGCTACTTCACTTACTAAACTATATTTTTCCTCTTCCTCTACAAACTCCATAAAGGTTTCATCTACAATTAAGGTTTTTCCCTTGTTCTGAAGGAGCTCTAGAAGTTCTTTTATATTTTCTACCTGACCCGTTGGATTATTGGGGTTACAGATAAAAAGGTGATCAAAAGTAGCCAGCTCTTTTTGAAGGGTTTCTCTATTTAAGCTAAAGGTTCTTTCTTGATCCCAATAAAGGTCTTTAACCTGTAAGCCACTTAGCCTGGCACTTCGCTCATACTCTGAAAAAGTAGGATTTAAAATCCCCAAAGTACCCTTTAGGCTTTTCATCAAAAGATAGATGAGCTCCGTGGCCCCATTACCTGGAATAATCTGCTCTTTATCCACCTGACAGTAAGAGGCTAAGCTTTCTCTGAGCTGGTGATAAGTACAATCGGGATAAGTCCTACTTTTTAGTAGCCCTCTTAAAGCTGCCTCTTCTAAGCCTTCTGGTACATAAGGATTAATATTGGCACTGAAGTCCAGTAGTTTTTCTAGGTCTTTGCCATATTCTTTAGCCATGGACTCCCCATCTGCCCCATGTCCCCATAACATCATGCCTTCACCTCCTTATTTTTATTCCGACATTTTTATTCCTACATCATGCCCCTATTTCATAAGTCTATACCCTTTATCTCATAAGTAGATACACTAGCCCATAAACACTACTAAAAAGAAGCCAACCTAATAGGGATGTACTATACAAAATGTGATTTGTTCTTAAAATATCCTCTTTTTCTACCTCTCTTAAGGCATCACCTATAGTAGGTTTATAAACTTTTTCACCAAAATAAGTATGGGTGCCTCCTAGTTGAATGCCTAAGGCCCCTGCCACAGCCCCTTCTGCATAAGCGCAGTTGGGACTTTTATGATTTTTACGATCCCTTAAGGCAATTAAAAGAGCTTTTTTCCCATTAAGTCCCATGATTTGAATCCCTAGACTCATGATAAAGGCAGACAATCGAGCAGGAAGGAAGTTCGCCACATCATCTATTTTGGCAGACACCCTTCCAATGTCCTTATACTTTTCATTTGGATACCCCACCATAGAATCTAATGTATTAATAGCTTTATAGGCCATGGCCAGAGGTGCCCCTCCTATAAAGGCATAAAAGAGAGGAGCAATCACCCCATCTACAGTGTTTTCTGCCACAGTCTCCACCGTTGCTTTTATGACTTCTTCTTCCGTTAACTGAGTGGTATCTCTTCCTACAATATAAGAAAGCTGTACGCGAGCAGCTTCTAGTCCTTCCTCTTTAAGCACCTTATAAATCTTGGTTCCCTCTTCTCCTAAGCACTTAGTGGCTAAGGTGGTATAAATCAAATAAGTAGAAACCAGACCATATAAGAAAGGATGGATACGACATAAGCTCAAAATCCCATAGGTTACACCATAGGAGAGTCCCACTACAACTAACCATAAGAAGCCTCCTCCTATTTGAAGGGCTTGAGATGAAGTGGCATGCTTCCTAATAAAGGTCTCTACTTGCTGAATGAGCTGGCCTATAAAACGAACAGGATGGGGAAAGTTATAAGGGTCCCCTAATAAAAGATCCAAGAGATAGCCTAAACCTAATGTAAGTAATCTCATCCTTCTTCCCCTCTCATTATCTGATAAATAGCTTCTAAGTCCACATGGCTTCTAACTGCCTGCGCCAGCTTGGTGTATTGCTGCTCTTTGTAGGTCTTAAAGCTTAGGGTTTCTTTCTGGTTTTTCTCCAAGCCCTTTTTCTGACGCAAGGCATTTAATAGGCCTCTTATAAAGCCTGGCTCATCAAAGATGCCATGTAAATAAGTCCCCATTACTGTGCCCTCTAAATTGATGGCTCCCTCCTCATAAGACACCTTTTCTCCCAGCTTCTTTTGAATCTCTAAAAAAGGCTGAGCTTCCTTCCCTCGCTCTGTTAGGCCCCTATGAATTTCATAACCCACCACCTTCTCTCCTTCTAGCTGTTTTCCTAAAGGAGCAGGTAGCCCCTTAACTCTTCCTTCTACTTGGGTCGTTACCTTTTCTTCTTCAAAACGAGTGGTAATGTCTAGGAGCCCCAAGCCTTGGATTTCACTAATACCTGCCTCCACACCTTTGGGATCATAAAGCTTCTTACCTAAAAGCTGATAGCCCCCACACACACCAAAGAGAAGCCCCCCTTTTTGGCTATAGGCCTTAATAGCTTCTCCTAGTCCACTTTCTCTCAAATAAAGAAGATCTCCCATGGTGTTTTTGGTGCCAGGCAAAATAACCAGGTCTGGATTTCCTAGTGTCTGCCCTCTTGTCACATAATGCAGGCACACATCCTCTTGAATCTCCAACACATTAAAGTCTGTAAAGTTAGACATGTGAGGTAAGCAGATGACTTCTATTTCCAAAGCTTTTTTACCTTTTAGCTTGGTGCTATTTAAGCGTTCTGCTAAGCTATCTTCCTCTTCGATATCCACCCTTGTATAAGGAATAACTCCTAAAACAGGCACCTTTATAAGGTCTTCTAGCATCTTAAGGCCTGGCTCTAAGATTTTCACGTCCCCTCGGAATTTATTAATAAGCACCCCTTTTACCCTCTTCCTTTCCTCTTCTGTAAGGAGCATCATGGTTCCCACTAAGGAGGCAAAAACACCTCCCCTGTCAATATCTCCTATAAGAATAACAGGGGCCTGAGCCAGCTCTGCCATTCCCATATTGACAATATCTTTATCCCGAAGGTTAATTTCTGCTGGACTCCCTGCCCCTTCTATAACCACTACATCACTGTCAGCTCGTAGCTCTTCAAAGACCTCCTTAACCATCTCTGCCAGTTGGGGCTTAAACTCATGATATTCTAAGGCAGTCATATTCTTATAAACCTTCCCCTTAATAATAACCTGTGACAGTTTATCCCCATAAGGCTTTAACAAAATAGGATTCATTTTCACGCTAGGTACCTGACCAGCTGCCTCTGCTTGTACCACTTGAGCCCTGCCCATTTCTAGGCCTTCTTCAGTAATATAAGAATTAAGGGCCATATTTTGAGATTTAAAAGGTCTAACTTTTAGTCCATCCTCCCTAAAAATCCTACAGAAAGCCGCTACTAAAAAACTTTTTCCTACGTTAGATGCCGTTCCTTGAAACATAATGGACTGTCCCATTTTTTCTCCCCTATTCTGTGATTTTCTATTTATCCTTAAATAGATCTTTGTTCTTAACTCTATCTCTATTCAACAGCCAATAAAAATAAAACCTTTATCTAGTCATAGGATTATTCTAAAAATGATATAACCATTTAACTACTATAATCCGTACAACAAAAAAACCCCTAAAAGGGGTTATAGATAGCTACCAGATGCAATCCTCTATTACCACCTTTCCCACCGAAAGGGTAACACATCCATTAAGGTAGGTCTCCTGGCTAACGAATCTTCCTTTTATTCCCCTTCCCATGCCTTTTTTGCACAGTGGTTTTTTGAATAAAAGTCCTCGTCTACAGTAGCGGGGGCTGCAGCACAATGCATTTCCCTATTAAGCTATCTAAGCACCTTATAGATTTCATTATTCTATTGTGTTCTTTACTTATCCTTATTATACACATATCCACTAGGATAAACAACCACCATTCTTTTACTACATCTTACTTTAAACTAACCCAGTAATACCTCTTAGCTTAAAAAGAGTATCTTACTAAACTGCCTATTTCTACTTCTTCTCCCTTTTCTACAATAAGCTTCTCTCCTTCTGTAACACCTTCGACTATGGCTTGATCCTCTGTACTCTCTTTGAGTTCTACCTTCTTTTTTTGAACCTTTCCCTCTTCATCTACTACATAGACAAAGTATGCCTCTAAAGCTTCTTTATAGATGGCAGCCTTTGGAATAATAAGGCCATCTCTCACATTGAGAGTGGTAATCTCTATATCTACCTCTAGACCATCTAGGAGTTTTTGACCCAGACTAGTTAGTTCAATTTCTATAGGGAGCTTCTTCTTAATAGAGCCATTACTTTTTTCTTCGGTAATGATACCAGGGGCAATTCGTTTAATAACTCCCTCTCCCTCCACAAGTTCCTTACCCAAGTATTCCATATGGCAAGGCTGACCTAAGGCAATGTAGGAGCTGTCCTCTGGTGCAGCAGTAGCCTTTATAATGAGCTGCTCATCATTCACAATTTCTATAAGGGCTTCATCCGGCTTTACCTTTTGACCCACTTCTACATAAAGCTTAGCGACTACTCCTTCCATAGGGGAAAGAATTTGCGTTTGCATTTTTACAAGCTCCTCTTCCAAATCCTTTTTTTTATTTTGAAGGATTAAAAGCTTGTTTTGCTGAACCTCTACTTGCTTTTGAACGTCTTTATTGATTTGAGGATTGCGTAGCACCTCTAAGTTATAGCTGGCCTTTTCCTTTTGAAGAGCTAAGAGTCCTTTTTCTTCTTGTAATAAGGCAAGTTGGCCTTTTAAGCTTTTTATTTCTTCTTTCTTTAATGCCACTTCTTTTTCTAATTTTTCTTTTGCATCTTGAGAAAGGAGGCCATTTTGCCAAAGTTGTTCATTGGTAGCCTCTAGCTTTTGCAGTCTTGTTAAATCCAATTCAGCAAGTTCTAAGCTCTCCCCTATCCGTCGTGAATTTTCATCTAAGTCTTTTTGGTCCTTTTCTGCACTGCTCAGTGCAGAAATACCAGCTAAAATTTGAGCGCTATTATCTGCATCCACCAAGGTCTGAAGGGTTAACATCTCATTTTTTATTTCGATTTCTAGATTCTCTAGCTGTCTTAAGGTGATTTCTTGGTTTTCACCCTTGAGACTCAAAATTACCTCCCCTTTCTTGACGGGATCTCCGATTCGTTTAGGAACTAATGTCACCTCATCCTCTGTTTCCGCATAAAGTGTCTTCTTATCTAAGGCGGTAATTACTCCTGTAAGAGGTAAAACCTCCTTAAGTTCCCCTCTTGTGATTTCTTGAACGACCACAATAGGCCCTTTTTCTCCATAAAGCTTGCCTTCTTTATCGCGCCCTCCTTTTTGGGCCCATAAAATAACTGAAAAACTAATCAAGCACAAAAGGCTTGCTCCTATAACCCATTCCTTATTTTTCACTTTCTAAACCTCCCTTTTTACCTCTAAAACATCCTTTTACCCCTTGCCAAATGGGATGGATTTTTAACAGTCTCTTAGCCATAATATCCGCAATCTTTTGATAAAGTAACCTAAGTGCTGGATTCAATGTGGCTGTTAGGGCAAAAAGACCTATTGTAACAAGGCTAAAAAGGATATCATTCCCCTTCAGCTTAGGATAAAAGTAAGGTCCCCCAAAAAAGTAGGAGGGTGCCCCTCCCCCCACATAAACTCCCGTCTTTCCTAAAAGCAATACCAAACTAACCGTTAAAATTAAGGACAAGCCTAAAGCTATAAAAGCTAATATCAAAACTTCAAAAAAGATGATGCCATAACACCTTATCTTGCTATAACCTATGGCCCTTAAGGTACCAAACTCCTCCATTCGCGAAAAGAGCTTCATCCGAATAGAGGTGCTTAGGCCTACTGCAATAATGAGTAATACAAAGACAAAAAAGCCATTATAGATCATCTTCATCATTTGATTAAATTGGGTATAAAAAACAGAAGAAGTTTGATAGTCTTCGGCATAGAGGACATCCCCTTCTCCCCTAAGCTTAGCCTCCAATTTGTGACTAAAGGCCTTGGCATGACTACGCTTATGGAGATAAATACGCACAATATCATATTCTGAATGATTATAGCTCGTTAAATACCTAGCCATGTCCTCACTCATAAACACATACTTATTCTCATAATCTGCTTTGTCCCTATAGATTCCTGTAACAGTAGCTAGAAGTGTTCGCTCCACATTATCTTTATCGAGGCTTCTAAGGGTTATGCGATCCCCTAGTTTAACACCAAGCTCCTCTATATTTTGTTGGCTCATACATACGCCTTTTTCACTTAGGAGTTGCCCTTCTTCTAATTCAATAATCTTATCTTGAAGCATCCAGTCTGCATTTTCTACCGTTAAGCTGTAAAGGCTATTATTTGTTTTCTTTTTCTTAGTTTGAGTTTCAACGTTGTAGCGTATATTAAAAAAGACTTGTTGGATATCTCTTTTATGGATTTGTAAGTGATTTTTAAGAGCTAAAAGGGAACGGCGATTAGCATAATTTTCCTCTTGGTTAATGGAGGAGCCTCTAAAAAACAAAAGTCTTTCGGGACTCCTATTGCTGCTCTCTTTAATTGGCTTCCAAATAGCAATCACGTCTCCTGCCTGCACCCCTAAATAATTCTTTAGAACTTGGGCCTCTATCCCATTTAAAACACAACTGGAAAACAAAATAATAAAGGTAACCATAAAAAGAGTGAGGCCAATTAAAAGGGACTGCTTTTTATGCATTAACATATTTCGATAGGCAATCTTTAAAATCACACCCATCTTTTTTCCTCCTATCTTAAGATTTCAACAGGGCGCTCTTTAGTGGCCTTATAGCAAGGCACTAAGGCTGTTACCAAAGTGAATAGACACATGATTCCTAGCGTTTGCAAAAGACTAAGGGGCTCAAAGCCTAGTCTATAGCTAGCCCCCATAATAGAGTCCATAGGTGGATAAATAGTCAGTGTATATTGTCCTAACTCGAGAAGGATGAGAAGAGCTACCACTTCTCCTAACACAGCCCCTATGACCGCTACTAATACCATTTCACTTACAAAAATGATAAGTACTTGTCGCCTATTAAACCCAATAGCTCGCAAGGTGCCTATTTCTTTTCGGCGCTCCGTGAGGACAATGGCAATGATGTTCAAAATAAGGACACCAATGATGACCATAAAAATAGCAATAAAGGCATAGAGTTCTCCTATAATCATCATTATGATTGCCTTTAAAAAGCCTCCCATCTCTTGCCACTGAGTGACTTTAAAAACACCTTTAGTGCCTTGAACCTCTAAAAGGCTTTCTAATCTTTCCTTCTCTTTTTTGATATCAGGTGCTGAGGAATAAACCAAAAGGTCCGTGGCTTCTCCTCGTTTTAAGCCACTTAACTCTCTAGCATTCTTAATATCCATATAGATAAGCTCAAAGCCAAATCCACCTAAAAACTCAGTGTCGCCTATTCCTACTACCTTGGCCTCTAGCTGAATAAACTCCTCTTCCTTGTTAAAAGCATTGATTAAGATTGTATTACCTACTTGAGCCTCTAAGTTACTGGCTTGTTCTTTACTTAGGACCATTTCATTGGCTTTTTCAGGATAACGTCCTTCTACGAGCTGTTGTTTTTGTTGGTAGGCTTTAGCATCTAAATTTAAGCCAATCATCATGGCATTGGTTTCATTTTCATTATATTTTAAGTTAACCCCTATGCGAATCGTCGGAGTATAACTATCTGGTTTTAAGACATAGTCTAAGATTTTTTCTACAACCTCTATCTCTTCTCTTTCGAGATAGACCATATCCTCCCAAGTGGCTCCAATGCTAAAGAGATCCTCCTCTGTGGTATCTCCTGGACGAATTTGTAGGTCTGCAGTTAACCCATAGCGAACGGCTCCCAACATATTACCTCTAATCGTGAAGGAAATGGCATTAAAAAGGATGACAATAAGTGTAGCCATAAAGATAAAAGAGGCTAAGGTAAAGGAACGCCAACCATTAATGACTATATTTCTATAAGAAAGTTTTAAAAGCTTCATACTGCTTCCTCACCCTGCTTAATCTTCCCATCCTCTAACCAAATGACATGACGGGTATGCTTTAAAACCTTGGGATCATGGGTAGAAAAGATAAAGCTTGTCTTTTCTATGTGGTTAATCTCCTTCATGAGTTCAATAATCTCAATGCCCGTATGGGAGTCTAGATTGGCCGTGGGTTCATCTGCCAAAATGATTTTAGGCTTTGTCACCAAGGCTCTAGCTATAGCGACCCTTTGACGTTGCCCTCCTGAAAGCTCTGAAGGTCTATTTTTTCTCTTATCCTTTAAACCAATTCCCATGATAAGCTCCTCAATACGTTCTCTTTTTTCCTTTGGGGAGAGATCCTTTCGAATAAGTAGAGGGAGCTCTATATTTTCATAGACATTGAGGACGGGAATGAGGTTAAAGGTTTGAAAAATAAAGCCTATGGTGAGGAGCCGCACATCATCTAACTGCCTATCCGTCATCTGGCTTACCTCTGTCCCCATAAGTTTAATACAGCCTGTTGTAGGCTTATCTAAGCAGCCAATGAGATTAAGTAGGGTAGACTTTCCACTTCCAGAGCACCCTGCAATGGCCATAAAGTCCCCTTCTCCAATCGTTAAATCAATGCCTCTAAGGGCTAAAAACTCTGTCTTTTCTAGTGGATACTTCTTGGTAATGCCTGTAAGCTCTACTACATTCATGCTTCTTCCTCTTTTCCTCACTTTTAGCTTATTTCTTTATCATCCTAACCCAAATAAGAAAGAGGCAAAAGTGCAGAAAGATAGAGTGTGGTATGACAAAAGTAATGTAAAACCAAAACCATTAAAAAGTAAAAACGCCTGTCATCTCACCTAATAGTGATACACTCTCTAGATAAATAAAAAGAGCTTCCTCTTGGCTTAAATGTAAAGCCTTAGGGAAGCTCTTTTTAGGTTACATAGAAGGGAATGCCTAGGCTATACATTTTCACTTCATGTTACCTAGTAGTGCCCTCACTAACTTCTACCCTATATTGAAAACTGAGAAATCTCTTTTTGCAATACAAGGCTGCTTTTCATAGACTCCTCTATACCTGCTACTACTTCATTGGAGGCTACCATAATGTTGCTATTTTTCTGTGCTATATTAGTAGTCCCCATAGCTCCTTCTGCAGTTGCCTTTGTGACCTCATCAATTGCTACCATAATATTGTCAATAGAAGCCATTAACTCTTGGGCTGTTGAACTGAAATCCGTTACTAGCTCATCTACATAATTGGCATCTTCACTATAAGCATCGACTACTTCTAAAAAAGCGTCATAATCCTTAGAAACGTCTGTCCCCACATATTCTAAAAGCTCCTTAGAACCTTGGGCTAAATGACTAACTGCTTCTATTACATTCTCCGTAATTTCTTGAATCTGAATAACAGTATTCTTAGACTGATTAGCTAAGTTCGTAATCTCTGTAGCTACTACAGCAAAACCCTTTCCTGCATCTCCTGCTCTGGCCGCTTCAATAGAGGCATTCAGTGCTAAAAGATTGGTCTGCTTTGTAATATTCATGATAGAGTCAGACAGTCTTTGAATCTGTTCCACTACCTGCGCTTTCTCTAAAGCTTTATAAAGCTTATCACGGATTTGATGATGTATGACTACTGACTTTTCTTTTGCTTGTTGTGTCTCCTGCTTGATTTTTGTTGCTCTCTTATTGATTTGTTCTGCTTGTCCAGCTCCTTGTTGGGATTTTTCTGTAATATCCTTTATTGCATGTTGAATCTCACGAGACGTAGCAGCCATTTCCTCACTAGAGGCTGCTGTTTCTTCCATACTCGCTGATAATTCTTCCGTAGTAGAAGCAATCTCCTCTATTCCATTATTAAGCAAGATGACCTTTTTATTTACTTCATTTACTACTCGTTCTATGCTTGTCACTTCACCCTGCACTCCCCCCACAAGTAGCTTTATTGCCTGTTTTGTGACCTCCATGGCTGTAGCTAGTTCACCAAAATCATCCTTCCTTTTTATCAACTTGGAAGGTAATTCAGCAGTAAAATCCCCTTTTGCCCATTTTCCTAATCTTTCTTTAATATCCTTTAATACATTTACAATGCTTATAGCAATATATATAGTAAAGACTCCCACAAAAATCAGTATAAAAATAACACCTAGTATGAGATTGATTAGTGCCTGTTGTGCTCTGCCATTGATTTCCTCTCCATAATCTTGGACTAAATCATCCATATCATCCACATAATTACCTGTTCCTACCACCCAATTAAAGGGCTTAAATAAACGGCTATAAGAACGCATTGGACTAGGTTCTTCTTTCCCTGGTCTTAAGTAATGATAATCCACATAGCCTCCTTCTTCTTGGCGTGCTACATTAATCAAAGCCTTTATGTAGGAAGAGCCCCTATGATCCTTTACATTAAAACGATTGGTTCCCTCTGCTTCGCCGTCTAAAGATACTATATTCACACCTTCAACGGTATCAATCCAGAAATAGCCATCTTCTCCATACCTCATACTTCTAACCAGGTCTGCGCCTAACTTCTGAGCCTCCTCTAAAGTGTATTCGCCTGCCTCATATTCCTTATAAATATGATCAAGTAATGTAACCACTCCTGTAACTTGATTTTTAATATTGTCATCATATTCCTTTCTAACAGATTCCTCTAAAACCCTTAGAGAAGTCTTATTACTGGAGTCCAGATTATAAATTGAATAACCTGTAGTTAAAATAATGGAAATGATTATTACTATATTCAAGATGAGCATTTTAGTTTTAACCCTTATATTATTTATCATAATTCTTCCCCCCTTAATAATTAATAATTATTATTTATTAAATTTTACTATCATTTGATGCTTTTATCAATGATTTATTTAGAATATTTACAAAATTTATATTTTTTCTATGATTATATGCCTGTAAAAAATTTTTACTCATTTTGAACAAAAGTGTCCATAAGACACGTCTTGGTTCGCGAAGTAGTGAAAGTGTAGAATACGAACTTTCCTACAAGAGTACAAAATGAGGTCTCTCACTCATAATGAAATAGTGAGATGACCTCTTCTTTATAGGTAAGTATAACGACCCGTTAGA
>JAEYNQ010000252.1 GCA_023412455.1 Bacillota bacterium | reverse complement strand
TGGCACTTTAAACCAAGCCTTACCTGTTGCCATTCCTGCTGCCATATCCGTACTTCCAATACCTGTGGAGAAGGCTCCTAGTGCGCCATAGGTACAGGTATGAGAATCTGCCCCAATTACCACATCTCCTGGTACGACCAAACCTTTTTCTGGAATAAGAGCATGTTCAATTCCCATTTGCCCTACTTCAAAATAGTTTTCAATTTCCTTATCCTTGGCAAATTCTCTAATAAACTTACATTGCTCTGCAGCTTTTATATCTTTATTCGGTGTAAAGTGGTCGGGCACTATGGCTACCTTACTTTTATCAAAAACACACTCACAACCTATTTTGTTAAATTCTTTAACTGCTACAGGGGATGTAATATCATTTCCTAAAACCAAATCTAATTTTGCCTCTATTAATTGTCCTGCAACTACACTTTCAAGTCCTGCATGTGCTGCTAATATTTTTTGTGTCATTGTCATTCCCATTACATATCATCTCCTTAATCTTTCTATATCCTACTTGTCTTTTAACTATATCTCTTTTCTTGCTTGTTTTCTAAATGTCTGATAACCTAGCTTCTTCCAGCTTTCCTCAGCTACCCTATTATTCGCTATATAATGTAACTCTACATATTTAAGGTTTTGCTCCTTAAAGTAACCTACCAGCCTATTTTCCAGTTGCGTTGCAATTCCTTGTCCTCTGTAAGTAGGCAATACATAAGCCGCTGCTATATACCCCACCCTGTGTATACTAGAAATAGGTAAGTGGCAACCTACTATCTCTCCAACCATAAATGCTATAATTTGTTCTCCTTCTTTAGCAACAAAAATCCTTCTTTCTGGATGATTAATAAAAGTTTTTAAATACTCAGAAGTATCTTCTTCAGATATTTCCTTAAAATCCCAGTAAATATCTTTTGTTGCTTTTTGAACATAGTAAACAAGTTCATTATGCAATCTGGCAATTGTCCTAATTTCTTCTAATTTTGCTAGATGATATGTAATCATCCCCTTAGACCTCTCATTCTTTTTTATCATTGCCATTATAGTTATTACCACTACCATTGCCACACATTACTATTACATAAGGCCGGGTTATACAATAAACCATAATGACCATGCCTATCCAAAACCAAGGCTTCTTATAAAACTTATCTTCTATGAGCTTTAATCCTTGTACTCCCTTTTCGTTACAACACATCATTTCCTCCCCCCTTATAAATAAGCCTTAAATTTCTTTTCAATATCCTTAATTAATTTATACTCAATAGAATCTACTAGGGCAATCCAGCTCGCTTCAATGATGTCAGTAGATACACCTACTGTACTCCAATAATCTTCTCCATCGGTAGATTCGATAAGTACACGTACCTTAGCAGCTGTAGCAGATTTAGTATCTAGTACCCTTACTTTATAATCTGTCAGATGAACTGTTTTCAGTTCTGGATAAAAGATCTCTAAGGCCTTTCTAAGGGCTTTGTCTAGAGCGTTAACAGGACCTTCCCCTTCTGCTGCAGTCATTTCCACCCTACCGTCTACTCTCACCTTAATAATGGCTGAAGAGCTAATCTCTTTTGAATTAGAAGGTTCTTCCCCTATGGTTTTAAATTCCTCTAAATCAAAAAACGGCTTATATTTCCCTAGAGCCTTCCTTACTAAAAGCTCAAATGTCCCATCAGCACCTTCAAATTGATAACCTTTATGCTCTAGCTCCTTGATTCGCGCAATAATTTGGCTTGTTACAGCATCATTTTTCGTTACTTGTGGTGCTATGCGTTGTACCTTTTCTAGAATTGTACTTCGTCCAGCCACCTCTGACATTAAAAATCTTCTTTCATTACCTACACAATCAGGGGTTACATGTTCAAAGGAAATAGGTGCTTTAGTGACTCCATCAATATGCATACCTGCCTTATGGGCAAAAGCACTTTTCCCTACATAAGGCATATGATCACTTAACGAAATATTAGCAATCTCTGCAATACGCCTTGCAAAAGGTGTGAGTTTAATCATATTCTCTTCTGAAATACAGGTATAACCTCTTTTTAGTTGGAGATTGGGGATAATAGTAGAAAGGTTGGCATTCCCACAGCGTTCTCCAAAACCTAAAAAGGTTCCTTGCACGTGGGTTGCTCCCGCTAAGACTGCCATCACACTATTGGCTACACCCATCCCCGTATCATTATGGGTGTGAATACCAATCTCACAACTTACCTTCTCTTTGACTTCCTTTACAATCTCAAAGATCTCATCAGGAAAAGCCCCTCCATTGGTCTCACATAATACAATACAGTCTGCTCCTGCCTTTACAGCTGCTAGAAGGGTTTTTAATGCATACTGGCTATTACTTTTATAGCCATCAAAAAAGTGCTCCGCATCAAAAATAACTTCCTTACCCTTTCCTTTTAGAAAACTTATGGTTTCCTCTATCATACATAAATTTTCTTCTAGTGTTGTCTTAATAATATCTGTCACATGAAAATCCCACGCCTTACCAAATATCACAACAACAGGTGTGTCAGCTATTAGTAAAGACTGGACATTGCTATCTTCTTCTACCTTTATATCTCTTCGTCTCGTACTCCCAAAAGCTGCTAACTTAGCTTTCTTTAGAGCTAACTTCTTGACCTCTTTAAAGAATTCCAAATCTTTAGGATTAGAACCAGGGTTTCCTGCTTCTATATAATTAATTCCCAATTCATCTAAAGTACTTACTATTTTTAACTTATCTGCTACGGAAAAGGAGATACTTTCTGCTTGTGCACCATCTCTAAGAGTAGAATCAAATATAGCGATTTTTTTCACTCTCTAAACCTCCTTTTTATCTTCTTGGTCATAAAGCATATTATTAATTGCGGAAATATAGGCAAGTATACTGGCTTCTACAATATCCATACTTACACCATGCCCATTATAAATCTGATCATTATTTCTGATCTTCACATTGACTTCACCTTGCGCATCTGTTCCACCTGTTACGGAATTAATGACAAAGTCTTCTAACATAAACTTTCTACCTACTAATTTATCAATGGCTTTATAGGAAGCATCAATAGGACCATCATAAGAGGAGACAACCTCTTCTAAAATATGTCCTGTTTTACTTAGAAGACGCATAGAGGAAGTAGTGGTAATGGTATTCCCTGAGTTAATCACAAAACGATCCAGCTTATAAGCTTCTGGTATTTGTATAATTCTACGGCATACCAATGCTTCAATATCTCTATCTGTAATATCCTTTTTCTTATCCGCCAATATCTTAAATTGTTCAAAGGCTTGAGCTAAAGCTTCTTTATCCAAATGATAGCCCATGGCATTTATCTTATCTTCAAAGGCATGTTTACCTGAATGTTTTCCTAATACCATTTTATTCTCTGCCAGACCAATAGATTCAGGTGTCATAATTTCATAGGTTTCTTTGTTAGCCAGCATACCATGTTGATGAATACCGGATTCATGAGCAAAAGCATTTTCACCTACAATCGCTTTATTAGGTTGCACCCGCACACCTGTTATACTACTTAAAAGTTTACTGGATCTATAAATCTCTTTGGTATGGACTTTACACTCTAAGCCATAGAGGTCACGTCGGGTATTAAGGTTCATGACTACCTCTTCTAGAGCAGCATTGCCTGCTCGCTCACCAATACCATTAAGGGTACATTCAATTTGAGTAGCTCCTGCTTGAGCTGCTGCCAAAGAGTTGGCTACAGCTAAACCTAAGTCATTATGACAATGAACCGAAAGGTCTACTTTATGGATACTCGGTACATTTTCCTTTATGCCATGAATGAGCCTAGCAAATTCCTCTGGTGAAGTATAACCTACCGTATCAGGTACATTAATAACTGTAGCACCTGCTTGAATAACAGCTTCAAAAATTTGATATAAGAAAGCTGGGTTACTCCGAGAAGCATCCTCTGCTGAAAACTCTATATCTTGGCAATAGCGCTTCGCATATTTAACCATTTCTATAGCTGTTTCTAAAACTTCCTCTGGGCTTTTCTTGAGCTTATATTGCATGTGAATATCTGAAGTAGCAATAAAGGTATGTATTCTTGGATATTTTGCGCTCTTAAGGGCCTCAGCCGCAGCATCAATATCTTTTGTTAGGGCTCTCGCTAGACTGGCTACTGAGACATTTTTAATAGTTTTTGCAATGGATTTAACAGAAGCAAAGTCTCCAGGAGATGCAATTGCAAAGCCTGCTTCCATGATGTCAACACCAAGTCGCTCTAATTGAAGAGCTACTTCAAGCTTTTCAGCAAGATTCATACTACAGCCTGGTGATTGTTCCCCATCTCTAAGTGTTGTATCAAAAATCTTAATATAATTTGCCATTATGATCCCTCTTCACCTTTTATTATTTATTCTAACTATTTAAGCTCTGATTCCCCTCTTTGAAGGGCGGTTAATCCTGTTCGAATAATTTCTTTTACACCATAAGGTTCTAGCATATTGATTAAAGCTTTAATCTTCCCCTGATCTCCTGTAGCTTCTACAATAAGTGAGGTTTTGGAAACATCTACAACATGTGCTCTAAAAATATTGGCTATTTGTATAATTTCAGCCCGACTCTTGGTATTAGCTTCTACTTTAATAAGTGCTAATTCTCTATAAATAGCTGTATATTCTTTTAATTCAACAACCTTAATAACATCTACCAATTTATTCAGCTGTTTTTTAACTTGCTCTAATGTATATTCATCCGCTTCCGTTACAATAGTCATACGAGAGAGATCGGGGTGCTCTGTCTCACTTACTGATAAACTATCAATATTATAACCTCTTCTACTGAATAAGCCAGAAACCCTACTTAGTACCCCTGAATGGTTTTCTACTAATACCGATAAAACATGTTTCTGCATACTATCCCTCCTTCTTATAATGTAGATTCTTTATCACTTATAATAAACTCCAAGAAATAAGCTTTTTGACTAGAGATAGCTTCTTGTAATGCACCTTCTACTTCTCTTGCATCACTTACCTTTTTTGCTTCAATGCCATAAGCTCTCGCTATAGCAGCAAAATCCGGATTAGCTTTTAGCCCTACCCCATATTCTTTCAGGTCGGTTCTATGTTGAAGTTCTCTTACCATGCCTAAGCCACTATTATTAAACAAAATAATAACAGGTTTTACACCTTCTTGAATAAGGGTTCCTAATTCAAAAAGACTCATTTGAAAACTTCCATCCCCTAATATACTAACTACCTGTTTTTCTTTGTTACCTAGAGCTGCTCCTATGGCAGAAGGTAAAGAATAACCCATCGTTCCAAAGCCCCCTGAACAGATAAGTTTTCTATTCCCCTTCATCTCCATATTGCGAACCGTCCAAAATTGATTTTGCCCTACGTCAGCTGAAATAATCGCTTCATCATTAAGTAGTTCAGAAAGCTTCCTTACAACTAACTTTGGATTGATAAAGCCATTTAAATGTTCTTCTTCTTTTTCATTTATCTTCTCTTTAATATCAGCTTGCCAAATAGCTGTATCCATTGTCTTAATAAGTGGTGTCATCTCTTTTAAGATGGTACCAATATCCCCTACAATCGGAATAGTGGCTGAGGTAATCTTGCCAATTTCAGCAGGATCTATATCAATATGAATAATATTGGCATTATCATTTAAAATACCTACATTAGCCACCGCACGGTCTGCAATACGAGCCCCCATAAAAAGAATCGCATCCGCATTTTTAAGTGCCCAATTAGAATGTTTAAAGCCATGAGTTCCTATCATCCCCATATTATAAGGTGATTTAGTAGGAAGCCCCCCTATTCCCATTAATGTATGTATGGCTGGAATATTGGAGTGGGTAATAAAATGTCTCAATGCTTCTTCAGCATGACCTAGTACAACGCCTCCACCAATGCACACAAGTGGTCTTTTACTTCGCTCAAGTACTTTTACAACCTTTTTAATTTGGCCAATATGACCTTCTATAGTTGGTTTATAACCTCTAATATTGATTTCCTTAGGATAAATGGAATCGATCTGCGCCTCTTGGATATCCATAGGTATATCAATAAGAACTGGCCCTGGTCTACCTGTTCTAGCAATATAAAAAGCTTCTTTAACAATACGTGGAAAATCCTGAGCCTTTTTAACAAGATAACTATGTTTAATAAAAGGTTCTGTTGCTCCAGTAATATCTACTTCTTGAAACACATCTCTTCCTATAAGCTTTGAACGAACTTGACCAGTAAAAATAACGATTGGAATGGAATCCATATAAGCTGTTGCAATACCTGTAATCAAATTAGTAGCTCCTGGCCCAGAAGTAGCGATACATACCCCCACCTTACCCGTTGTACGCGCATAGCCACTGGCACTATGTACAGCCGCTTGCTCCTGTCTAACCAGTACATGATGAATGCTGGAAGCTCTTAAGGATTCATAAATCGCCAAAACAGCCGCTCCTGGGTAACCAAATACAACATTTACATCCTCTTCTGTCAAGCATCGAACAAAAACATCTGACAATTTCATACCCTTTCCCCTTTCAACATACTAAATATTAAAATACTGAAATATAAACAAAAAAATTGTACAAAAAATCCTCATCCCATTAACGAGACGAGGAATATTCCACGCGTTACCACTCATCTTGACTTATAGTGTATGACTTACTACAAATCCGCTCACTCAGTTCTATCAAACTGCTGCCTATAACGGGGCTTCCGGATACTTCTTACTTAGTATTACCTTTCATAAGTTCTGCTCAAGAGTGATTTACTTATTGCCACGTTGTTAATTCACACCAACCATTAACTCTCTAAAAACGCTTTTGCAAAAGTCATTCTCTATCATTGCATTTATTACTATTAATTTATTAGTATTTTAACAACATTGAAGAGTAGTGTCAATCATTTTATTCAATTTTATGTTTAATTTGACATTATTCCAAATATTATTATTTAGCCTTTCCTTTATTGATTTACCCGTATTATGTAAACGTTGCTTTTTTACTTATTTCGTCATCTTATAAAAGTAGGCTTCTTCTCAAGCCTTCCCACCTATCTTCTTTTTTTATATACTACTCTACATAATCTATTAATTAAGTAAGATAACCTTCCTTGTTTTTCTTTATTTTATTAATAATTATTCATGAACATGAGTATTATTACCTTAATATTTTAGCTTACTTTCTTCTATTTATTCTTTTAGCTATCTTTTAATTCAGTATAGACGCTTTTTAAGCATAAATGAAATATCAATTTTTTAACCCTATTATAACTATTGGTTATAGCTTTTTACTTTTCTCTTTTTAATTCTACATTTATTCATTCATCCTTACCCTTTTATTTTATGACGTCATAAAAAAATACAGAGAAGGCTATTTTGCCTTCTCTGTATTTTTGGTTTATGCTTTAAATAACTTAGGTGTTATTTTTTTCTATTTGCTCTTGTTCTTTCACCTTCATCTAATATCTTTTTACGAAGGCGAATGGCATCAGGTGTTATTTCTACTAATTCATCCTCTTCGATGAACTCCAATGCTTCTTCTAGGCTAAATATTTTAGGTGGAGATAAACGAATAGCATCATCGGCACCAGATGAACGGGTATTGGTTTGCTTCTTTGCCTTACAAGGGTTAACTGTCATATCTTCTTTACGATTATTTTGACCAATAATCATACCTGGGTAAACTTCTATACCGGGTTTAACAAAAAGCGTCCCTCTATCTTCAAGGGAGTTAAGAGCATACCCCATAGTAGTTCCCATCTCTTGAGCAATTAAAGCGCCATTTGCTCTCTTAGGAAGTTCTCCTACATATTCTGTATAACCTTCAATCCTTCTTACCATGGTGGCTTCACCACGGGAGTCTGTGATTAGTTCACTTCTAAACCCAAGAAGTGAACGTGTTGGACAAAGGTATTCAATACGGATATGACCATTTTCTGGCTCCATACTTTGCATCATACCTTTTCTAAGGTTAAGCTTACTAATAACAGAACCTGAATATTCTTCAGGCACAGAGATAACTACACGCTCGACTGGTTCAACTAATTTACCATTTTCATCCCGATGCATAATAACCTCAGGTTTAGAAACACCTAGCTCATAGCCTTCTCTCCTCATATTTTCAATAAGAACAGATAAATGCAGTTCACCTCGTCCAGATACCCGATAACCGTCTGTTGTATCCATAGGTTCTACTCTTAAACCAACATTAATTTCCGTTTCTTTTTCTAGACGATCTTTAATATGTCTTGTTGTTACATATTTACCACTTTGCCCTGCAAAAGGTGAATTATTAACTAAGAAATTCATAGCTAGTGTAGGTTCTTCAATATGAATAGGCGTCATGGGTTCTACTTGACCTATCTCACCTACTGTCTCTCCAATACAAATATCTGGTACACCTGCAATAACAACAATATCTCCACTTGTGGCTTCTGGTACAACCACTTGTTTAAGTCCTTCATATACCATTACTTTAGAGATTTTAGCTGTACGCATCTGTCCTTCATTATCTGCAATCTCTACTGTTTGTCCTTCTTTAACTTTACCCTTATAAATACGTCCAATTCCAAGACGTCCTACAAAGTTATCATAAGAAAGGGCACTGATTTGTAATTGAAGTGGGGCCTCATCATCTTTTGGATACTCCCCAACACGTTCAATAATCGTATCTAAAAGAGGCATAATATCTTGGCCTTCTTCTTCAAGATCATATTGCATGATCCCTTGTTTACCTATTCCATATAAAATAGGAAAATCTAATTGTTCGTCATTAGCTTGTAAATCGACAAAAAGGTCAAAAGTCATATCTACAACTTCTTCTGCACGATGATTCGGTTTATCAATTTTATTAATAACAAGGATAGGTTTAAGACCTAACTCTAATGACTTTTGTAATACAAAACGCGTCTGTGGCATAGGCCCTTCAATAGAGTCTACTAATAAAATAACAGTATCTACGGTACGAATAACGCGCTCAACCTCTGAAGAGAAGTCACTATGTCCTGGTGTATCTACTATATTAATTTTATAATCGCCATGCTTAATGGAGCAGTTTTTAGAATAGATTGTAATCCCACGTTCTCTCTCTAAATCATTACTATCCATAATACAATCTACATGTTCTTCATTGGCACGAAAAACACCACTTTGGTTTAAAAAAGCATCTACCAACGTAGACTTTCCCGCATCTACATGGGCGATTACTGCTATATTAATTATCTTCATATCACTCATAGTTTATGAATCCCTCTTTCTTCTGTGTTAATCACAAGTAGTTATTTTATCATATTCAGTCCTGTTTCACAACTATAATATTTATAGTATCTACGTTGCTAAACTGTTTTAAACATCCAAAAGACAGCCTATTTTTTCTTAACTTTTAGCACAATATTCTAGTCGTTAAAGCTTGCTCTAAAAACTCAACTGATTTTTTAGAGCTATTGTCTTGTAAAATTTTAATTTTAAACCATATTTTGTATTAATTTTTTAGTTTATATTATTTTTACTCTTTATGCATAATTTTATATTTTCTATAATTAAAATAACTTTTCAACTGTGGAGGTACAGTATGTCTAGAAAAATCCAGTTAACTAACTTATTTAATCCCGAATCAGAAAGCTATATTTCGCCGGGTTATCCTCAAAAAAGAGAGCTAGCTGAAGCTATGCTTACCTATATGAATACCCCTTATATGCAGGATATTTCTTTGGAGATCTTTTCTAAAGATATGTA
>JAEYNQ010000213.1 GCA_023412455.1 Bacillota bacterium | reverse complement strand
TTGTTACCCTGACAACTTATCGTTATCATTAGGCGCTAAAATTTCTTTTAGCTTGCTAGCCAAGCTAGCATTTGAAGTTTAAATCTATCATTTCGTAGTATTTGTTTTTCAAAGTACAAGTTATAGTTCACATCTTTTGAGATGCTTTCTATTTGTCTGCTGTTTGCCAGCGACTTTTACAATGATACACTAACGCATTACATATGTCAATACTTTTTATAAGTAGGTTTTTAATTTTTTTACTTCCTTTTTCATACGCAGTCTTTTTAGTGCTCTCCCCTCAATCTGCCTGATGCGCTCCCTCGTCACGTTATATTCTTTGCCAACCTCTTCTAAAGTCCAAATACGATTATCCACAAAGCCAAATCTTAGCCTTAATATTCTCTGCTCACGCTCACTTAGCCCCACTAGCAACTCATCAATCTGTTCTGTAAGCATTTCCTTTTCTGCTACTTCAAATTCTTTTCCCATCCCCTCATCTACTATAAAATCTATAAGGGTAGAGTCTTCCTCCATGCCTATAGGTGCATTAAGAGAGATGGTGTCTCTATATAACTCTTTCATCTCCTCTATCTGCTCCTTACTCTTATTCATTCGGGTAGCAATTTCACTATTAGTAGCTTCCCACCCCTTCTCTAAGGTAATTTCTTTGGCTACTCTAGCTAGTTTATTCATGTTCTCTTTCATATGTACTGGAATACGAATATTTCGGGATTGATCTGCTATAGCCCTTGTAATGGCTTGTTTAATCCACCACGTAGCATAGGTGCTAAATTTATACCCCTTCTTATAATCAAACTTTTCAACAGCCTTCATTAAACCAATATTACCTTCTTGAATCAAGTCCAGAAGCGTCATATTACTTCCTTGTACATACCTTTTAGCTAGACTCACTACCAAACGTAAGTTAGCATTTGTCATCTGTTCCCTTGCCTTCTTGTCGCCTTCTTCTATTTTTCTAGCTAACTCTATCTCTTGACTAGTAGTTAATAGTGGAATTTCTCCAATCTCTTTTAAGTAATGCTCTATGGAGTCATCCCTATAAGCCCCACTTACTTCGCTTTGTTCTCTGTCTTCTATATCCTGTCTATCTTCTACTTCTTCTACTTCTTGCTCTTGCTCTGTGTCTTCTAGCTTATCTGTATCTCTCGCAGTCGCTGGATCCCTATCCTTTTTACTTTCCTTCTCCTGTATTCTTATTCTCATTTCCATTTTTTCTATTCTGCCATCCATAATCATACCTATTCCTTCTTTAATCTAAGATAGCCTTCTTTCAATAATAAATCCGTCTCTATGCAAAGGGTTCTACATTTTTTATCTAAAATAAATGGCCTTTATAATTAGTACTCTGTCTCCTTTGTCATTGTTATTATATTTGTCTTTTTTTAAATTTTACCATCTAAATTATATTTATGTAATAATAAAAACTTTTTTCAGACTAATTTTGTCAAATTTATTCATATTATGTCTTTAAAATGCTTATATTTTGTCAAATTTTAAAATGTCGTACTAGAACAAAAGCGTCCATAGGACACGCATTGGTTCGCGAAGTAGTGAAAGTGGAGAATACGAAGTTTCCTACAAGATAACAAAAAATGCCACCAACTTGGTGGCATTAATTATTTCTAGGACTCATCATTCAGTTTTTATTATTCACTATAAATGGGAATGGGCACCCTTTTAGTCTATTCTCTCTTAATAAGTGATCCTTGTAAGACCTTTACTTACATCCTCCAATGCTATTAGTCTTTCATTAACTTTTGTAAACTCATCATTTTGCACTTTAGCAGATTCATTCACTTTTTGTACCAAAGCAGTATGTTCTTCGGAGATGCCTGCAAGTATTTTTGTTTCGTGATTAATTTTCGCAAATAATTCCTCTATGCGATTCATATTATTAACTTCTATCTCTATTTGCTTATTAAGACCCTCAATAGATAGTGTTAATCTTCCAAAGGCTCCTTCAACGCCATTTACAATCTGACTTCCACTTTCTACAGCTCCTGCTCCAATAGCAATTTGCTCTTTTGTCAATTCTGTTTCTTTTCTTAATCCTATAATGATATTGTTGATTTCATTAACAGCACTGGCACAATCCTCTGCCAATTGTTTAATCTCACCTGCCACGACAGCAAAGCCTCTACCAGCTTCTCCTGCCCTTGCTGCTTCAATAGAAGCATTTAATGCTAATAGATTAGTCTGGCTTGAAATGTTCGTAATAGACTGCAAGAATGTAACAATATGTTCTGTACTTTTTTCAAGCCCTATCACTGTATCCAAACTGGATTTCACAGCCTTGGTAATGGTTTCCATTTGTTTATTCATTTCGTTTATTACTCGGGTATTTTCATTGACTTCTTCTTGCATATTGGTACTAATTTCATTAATCCTTTGAGTGACTTCTATTGTACCTTGTACTTCATCTTCTGCAAACTTCATCCACTCAGCTACCTTTATAATCCCTTGAGCTTGCTCTTCAGTTCCTGTAGCTGTCTGATTTATTGCCGTTGCAATTTGTTCATTGACCTTGGTTAATTCATTCATATGATGAGTGACTTGTTGCAAATCTTCATTTAAACTAATGGATGTCTGTTCAATAGTCTTTATAGCAATTTGTCTCTCTTCCAAGAGATTTCTACTAGCCCTTGCATTCTCCTCACCATCCTTCATATAGTCTCTGCCCCATTTAGTAATGAAGTACATAATCATGAGCCCTATATTCAGTACGATCATACTTTTAACAAATGTAGCATTACTCATTTTCCCTCCTACCATTCTAGTGGGGACAATAAAATAAATGGCAATGAGCACTATATTAACCATTGCAGAATAAACAACATGGGATCTTGCATTGAAAAACAATCCAGAAAACACCGTACTAACTGCTATTATTTGAAAAAATGTTTCACTTCCACCTTCGAGGACTGGTATTAAAATACATATTGAAGTGGGTAATAAGGGCAATATAATCGCTCTTATATCGTCACTAATTCTTTTACTTTTTACTATAATAGTTGTAAAAAGAGGAATGCATAAAATAAGAACGATTAGATAATTAAAGCTTTTCGTTTCTAACACTTTTTGTCCAGCCATTACTAATGCTATCACCCATACGACTCCATTAATAAATTTATTAATTTTCTCTAAGTCATACTCCTTTATTCTTGTCTCCATATGTCACCTCTAAAAATAAAATATATACATATATCGACATATTTGGACTTTATTTATAGTTTTTAAATATTTTACTAATATTAAAAAAATAAAGAAGAGATCTTTTATTAAGATCTCTTCTTTATGTTATTCTCTATTAAAATTTAACATCAGGGTAAATCTTCTTTATATCTATGCCATGAGCCTTTCGATCCTTTACAACGCCACGTGTTATAATAGCCGCTGCTGGATAAGCTAAAAGCGTAGGGATCTTCGAAATAATCATTTTCTGGGTTGCACTTGAGATAACCTTACAAGCTAAAACCTCATCGCACAGTTGTATAAAAGCCTTTTTTATACGCTTACTAATAAAATTTCCTTCATCTAAAGGTTTTCCATTAATAACAGGGGTTAAGCCACAAATCAAGCCTCCTAAAAACTTCATTTCTTTCCTCTCAGCGAAATTCTCTACTACCCGTACAATATGTTCATGGACATCTAAATACGGCATTCCACCATGGGCTATTACAAAAATTTCTCTACCTTTAAAAATCTCTTTTTCTACCTCTAGAAGTTCCTCAAAACAGGCAATTGTTGAATAAGGCATGGTATTTACATAGTCATTACAGCTTATACCAATTAAATCACTCTCTTGAATGGCTGCTACAAGCTCCTCCTTTGACAATTTACCATCCCACTTATCGATAATATGGAGAATTGTTACTTTATTTCCTTTAGCTTCCATAATATCTTTCAGTTCCGTTACAAACATACTTGAGGAACCTGTTTTTCTAACCCCACCATTTAACAATACTATTTTTTTCATTTCTGATTGCCTCCTATACTTAAGGCTTTCTCTAAGGTCTCCTTCATTTCTTGCCTATCTTCTGTACCTTTCACTAGAAATGGGTAGCCTATGCTGCAAGTAATAAGACCATTTTCTTTTATTAAAAACTTAAAGTCTTCTTTCTCCTTCTCAGTCGTTGTTTCTCCTTCAATGCCTATACTTATAAAACTCCCCTCATCAGCTCCACTTAAACTGTTGGGATGCTGTAATCTTCCCTTATAAACAATCATAGTAGGTATACCTATAAGCTGTAGCTTATCTATTACCTTTTTAGTAATCGAATTATACCCACCTAAAGTAATAGGCGTAACCCAAATACATACCCTTGCCTTTTTAATAACTTCTAGGATTTGTGGCATGTCATCTTTAAATACACATTGCCCAGGTGTTTTATAGGAGCAGCCTCCACAGTTTCTACAGGGTTTAATATCTAGATCCTCCAACTTAAAATAATGGATTTCTTCTTTAATTTGCTGAGCCAGTTCCTCAACAACTTCTCCTATAGTGTTTTTCCCTTTTGTTCCATCCATAATAACACTTTTCATTTCCCCATACTCCTTTATCTCAACCTCTATTTCTTAGATTACCCTGTCCCTTACCTAACTCCTAAGCGTTATTAATAACTCTCACAAATTCTTTAATGGCCCCTTCATCTATACGTGAAAGAACCGTTTGCCTTGTTATTTTGAGGGGGTTACCTGCCTCATCTTTTTCTTTCTTACTTATCAATTTGCAGATGGTTCTTTCAAAGAAATTGAGTTTTTTAAAGTCAAGAATGCCACCACAACCTTTTTGAATCACTAACCCTTTTATCCCTTCTTCACCAAAGCCCAACTTTATGTATTCCTCCACTTTAGAAAGGTCTAGACAACTTATAAACAGTCCTACCTTTTTATGAGCTAGTTCTTCCTTATGCGTGGCATAAAAGTTTTTAATTTCTTTACTCATATTTCCTGCATAAATAGGTGTACCTAGTATCACTTTATCAAAACTCTTAAGCTCCTTAGGTTGCTTTTCTAAAAGATTTACCTTTTCTACTTGACCCTCTAAACCCTTTTCAATCTGCTTTGCACATTCTTCTGTTGCGCCATACTTGGAAGTATATACTACTAATGTTTTCATACTCACTTCTCCCCTTTTACACTATTCCCTGCTTGTCATACAAAAAAGGTAATACCTTACTCATACCAGTAATATATTATCTTTTTATAATATTGTCAATATTAAAAACATAAACTTTATATAAACAAACGCACTAATGCCTTTAATCTATAAAGACCTTCCATCAGATTTTGTAGAGCCTATTTATAGTTTTTATCTTATTTGATCGGGAGGGTTATTACTTGCTGACCGTTTTCTGGATAGAGTATACGTTCTACAACGAAACGTAGTCTATGACCTGTGGCAGGAAATCTTAAAGTACGTGTATGAAATACACCTTCTTCTGTTTTAGTCAAGGCTCCTTCATCGGTCCCTTCAAGCTCTATCTTCTTGCCATCTATTTCTAGATACACCTTTGAGAGTAAGACATTATCCTGGGTTGTTAATGTTAGTAAAGTATACCCCTCTTTTTCTTGTACCTCATTGAGTATAACCTTTTGCCCTTCTATCATCATCTCCCAAGGTACATTTCCCTCTTCTAAATTCAAGCTAGCTTCGGTTTCCTTATCAATAGTAAGACGCGTAACCATAAGCTCAAGAGATGTTAGGGGTTCTGGAAGGGCATCAAATTCTCTTGTAAAACGAATCCCCTGACTATTTATACTCATACCCCCACCTTGTTCATTAAGGGCCTCTCCATTGGCTTTTAGAATAAGCTGGACTTCTATGGGGTGATAATGTTTATACCCTAACTGCCTTTTTAGCAAGTCAAAACTATCTTCGATGGTTCCATTAATCACACACCTTGTAGGTGCTGCTACAAGAGTATCTATTGTTAAATGCGTATCTTCTACTTTAACGGTTTGATTAATTCGTTGTTTAAGGACATTCCCCATGGCCTTTTCTCGGTCTAATGTAAAGGCAATCTCACCACTTTCCACTACCGAACCTTTAAAAAGCTCCACCTTAAAGATTAGATTTTTCTCATAAAAAGCAGGTGGTTCAAAACTCATTACCCATTTTACTTCTTGTCTTGATTCATTAAACTCCCCTTGACCACCTTCTTGTCGATACGTTTTAAACGTGCCTTTTAAGCCTTCTCTTATATGAAGCTCATCTATTTTCTCATGAGGGGAATAAATGGTATAAAAAGCAAGGAGTTGTGTATCATCTAGCATAATCCCGTCTAAAGTCACAGTTACCCCCGTTGAAAAGGTATGGGGTTTATTAATTGCTTGCCCCTTGCCTAAATTATTAAGGGTTTGTAGCTGCCCATTCATAATGGTATCATATCCTATTAAGCGTTTACCATAATAGGCAAAAGTAGAAAAGTTAGTACCAATCACCAAAGTAGCTATACTTAAAGCAACTACTCCAGAAAGCCATCTTTTGGATTTTAGTGGTACTTTGGTTGTCGTTGAAAGAGCCCCTCTTAGTTTTTCTTCTAAGTCTTCAGGGATATCTACGGTGTCATACTCCTGATGTAGTTCTTCTAATAATTCCTCAGCCCTTCTCATGTCTTTCACCTCCTATTATTTCTTCCAATTGCTTAAGTCCAACAGCTAAACGGGATTTCACTGTCCCTAAAGGAATGCCTAATAACTGGCTAATCGCTTCATATGAAAGATCGAGAAAATACCTTAGCTTTATTACTTCTTGATGTTTATTTCCTAGCTGAGTTAAGGCCTCTTCGATGAGTAACTTTTTATCCTTCTGTGACCATTCCCCCTCCAAACCTTTTTGATGCAAAATCCCTCCTCTTTTGTCTCTTCCTTGATAGCTTCTAAAGAAATGACCTTCTTTTTATCCTTTAATCTCTTTTTGCACCGATTCACCAAAATTGTCTTACTCCAACTATAAAAAGCCGTTTCGTCTTTCAGTTTACCTATATTTTCATATAAAATAACAATCATATCTTGTAAGCTATCTAAAGCTTCTTCCCTATCTTTTACCAAAATATATGCTAATTTATAATAAGCTACTTTCTCAGCCATTACTAACTGAATAAGTGCTTCCTTATCTCCTTTTTGGGCTTGTTTTACTAAAGTTACTACCTCCACCTCATCACCTCTTCCCCTTCCTAAGAGTCATCAACTTCCCAAAAAGTTCATTGGAAACTAAAAAGAATTTACCTATTTTCTAGCTTGAACCAAGGCTTCATAAAGAGCTCGTGTCTCCTCAGAATAAGCTTCTCCTAAAACAATGGTTCTATCCGGCAATTTAATAACTATATACGGAGCTGAATCCACATACCAGTACCCCTTCACTTCTCCATAACCCTTCACCAAAAAATAACCCCTTGCATAAGTATCCGTACTTGCACCATTCACTTTACTACTAGGTGGCAATTCCTGAAGTAATTCGATTTCTTGGATATCTTGTATTCGAAAGCTTTCGTTGTACATCGGATAATCAATTTGTACTTCTCCTTCAGGTTGAATACTTATACGAGGCGTGGAAAAATCTAAAATTACTAGTGTTCCTATACTATAAATAAGAAGTATACTTACAAAAATCCCCACAATCCATGCCATAAGCTTTGCCTTTGGATTGCCCATATTAAGTCCTGAACCTATTCCTATTCGTTTACTTACAAACAGGGCAGGATTTTCTGGATTACAGTATATTTGACCATTTATCCAATAGGCATCCTCATCTACTAGCATAGCTCCTTGGTCTTTTCCTATAAGCCCTTCAATTTTCTTTTGAGTTACCTTATAAATAGCTAATATTCCCCCTACTTGAAGTAGCACAATGCAACTTATACAAACAGTTAGTGTCACTGTATTCCATCTCAGAAGCTGTACTACCCCCAGCTCTACAACAAGTAAAATAACCCCTGTACTCACTCCACTTCCGAGAAGTATGTAGGATAAATTCCTTTTTTCTAAGCTATTGACTGTAGTATTTATCTTATCGTTGTCACTATAAGCCTTCCCCTTTACCTTTTCAACTATTCGATTGCTCCCAATGAAAATAAAGACCATTAGGAGTTGAAAACTCATAAATAAGATAGCCATCTTGCCATATGCCTCATCAGGCATGATAAAGTATACTCCCCCACTCAGCAAAGGGAAGAGCAATAAACCATAAAACCATTTATGAGAAAAGTTTTTTTGTTTACCTAACTCTAATCCTTTACTCTCCTTAGGCATCTCCCACCTTTTCCCTACCAACCATCCTTGTTCTAGCTTGAGTGCCTTTAACTTTTTATAATAAGGTAAAGGCAACATCATAGGGGCTATACACACTGCAACCGTCCAAACTATAAAATAAATCATCTGAATACTAATCTTTTGTGAAAATAAAGCTATAAAAAGTAAGACAGTAAGTATTGCTACGCGTCTAAACCATTTCAATCGTAATTGATAGGCCTTTTGAATAGCTTTAACCTCTTCTCGTTCAAATGCTTCCATAGGCAGGGTTACACCTAATAAAACCTGCCGCTTTACTTTTCCCATATCTCCCATCTCCAAAAGAATTACCCCTAGTACAATAATAAAGCTTGGCAACAAAATAAGTGTCATCATCCTATTATTTCCCCTTTCTATTATTTATTGACATTATTTTTTATCTACTACTGATTGTAATAAAAAATAACATTACTTATCATTATTAACTATTATTCTCTAAATGATTATGGTATATGTTAATACAAATACGAGTAAATAGCAATTTTAAAAAAGTGCATTCTTCTCTTGACTCTTACGTAACGTTATAGTATATGCTAAAGCTAACAAGAGAAAGTCATATCATTTCACATAAAAGGAGTGTCTGGATAATGATGACCGTAAATGAAGTGAGCAAGCAGACAGGAGTTAGCGTACGTACTCTCCACTATTATGATCAGATAGGTCTCTTAAGCCCTAGTCATCTCACTGAAGCCAACTATAGACTGTATGACGATACAGCTCTCGAGCGATTACAATCCATTTTATTGTTCCGTGAATTAGAGTTTCCACTTAAGACCATTAAAGAGATTGTGGATTCTCCTCACTTTGACCGAAACAAAGCATTGGATCAACAAATTGAACTACTGCGCCTCAAAAAGGAGCATTTAGACAACCTTATTGACCTTGCTCTTGGAATAAAAATGATGGGAGTGAAGCATTTGGATTTTAAAGCCTTTAATACACAAAAGATAGATGAGTATGCTGCTGAAGCCAAGAAAAGTTGGGGTCAAAGCCCTGCTTACGAGGAGTTTGAGCAAAAGACCAAGAATCACACAAAGGAGGATTGGGCGAAGATGAACGACGTTCTTATGGAGCAGTTTAAGCTTCTTGGCGCCATGAAGGAGCAAGCTCCAGAATCAGAAGCTGTTCAAGCTCAAGTCAAAAGCTTGCAGCAAACCATTACAGATCACTTCTATAACTGCACCAAGGAAATTCTAGCTGGCCTTGGTCTCATGTACAGTGCAGATAGCCGTTTTACTGAAACCATTGACCAAGCAGGTGGCCCCAGTACTGCTACCTTTGTATCAAAAGCCATTGCCTACTACTGCGCTCAATAAACAGTAATAAATACAAATAAGCCTCTCCTCCAATGAATTCTCCATTCTAATTGGATGCGAGGCTTATTTTCTACTTGCGCCTTTTCCCCTTCTTTCTTATGTTGTTTCTTTCCTAATAGGCCAATACCCCCTATTGCTAGGGCACTTACTGCTAGAGCTATTCCGCTTTTTATCCAAAGTCCCTTTTTATTCATGTGTCTCCCTACAGCTTTCCTATTAATCTTGTAATGACCAAAAACATAATTCTTCTTTATCCTTAAAATATTCCTTCATGGCCTCTGGGCTTACTCTGCTTACTTGACCTGTTTTTACATTGACCTGGCAATAAACAGGATTACCCTTTCTACTTACCTTCTCCTCTTCAGGTGTTAAGTAATAGTCATAATCCATAAAGTAAATAAGGTCTCCCTCCTTAACTGGGGGGGCAACTTTCTTTCCATCGTAATAATCTGAACCACTTATTTTACAAATTAACCTTTGTTGTTTAGTTTGTTCATTATATTCAGAGATAAAAAAGCCCCTTTTCTCTTTAGGAGAGATTACTTCATAGATTAATCCTTCTTCTTTTGCAAAATAATAGTTTCCATTGCGTCCACAGTGTGGTTCAATATATTCCAACACTTCACCTGTTAAAGCATCTATACGTTGACACTTAATATAAGCCCGTGCCTCTAGATTTTCCACTGTAATAGTACCTCTCTCTTGTTCAAAATGAATGTCTATAGGACTATTTAGTGCACCTGACTCTTCTAATAGAAAAGTAGCTTTCCTTTCGAGAAGATTGTAACGATAGATGGCATCCACATAAAACCCATACTCTTTATCCATAAACTCATGCTGCGTTATTGTAAAATAAATATTTTCTCCCAGTTGCCCTAAATACCTTCCTTTACTTATAGAGTTATCGAACTGAGATTCCATGTCCTTATATAGTGTAGTTAGATTCAATAAACGTCCTTTACTATCTTGTTCATCTATCATCCATAACATCTCGTCTTCAACCTTATAGGCCATAGAAGCTTTGGACCCTACTTCTTCTGCAAAAAGGGATTCTCCTACAGGTATAACTTCTCCGCTTTGTTTATCTATAAGATAAGTACTATTCTCCTTCTTGTCCTCTAAGGCATCATAGGCATAAACCACATATGTCTTTTCTTCTTCATGATCTACCTCTATATGAGAAGGGATTTCTTGTCCTTGATAACCTATATACCATTTAGTAAATAAAATAGCCTCTTCTTCTGTAAGAAACGGTTTTTTAAATAGCTCTATATTCTCTTTTGTTGTCCTAAGCTGATTTTGAAATTCTTTTCGAGTAAGCTTTGCTAACTCAAGTTCTTGATCTTGTAAAACAAGAAGACTTGTATCGTTGTCTCCACCTTTTCTAAAATAGGCATTGGCTTCTAAGAAAACCTCATTATTACTAAGCTTTCCTTTAGACAAATCGATACTAAACCTTTTATCATCTAATGGGTTTATTGTAATCCTTTGACTGTCATCCTCCTTGCCACCTATTCTTAAAGCTACTCGCCCCTTCTCTTTCCCAACCTTATCGTATATAACCATTTCCTTATTAGGCGTAAATTCTAGGAATATATTATAGTCTTCATTGTAGTAATAGCCTATTAGTTCTCTATCCTTTAACCAACCTTGATCAATTTGATTACCCAGTATAATCGTTTCATAATC